>NZ_JBFPJH010000068.1:0-15058 GCF_040838255.1 Bacillus sp. C30
ATCAATAGCAATTTAGATGCATAAAGGTTACTATCTAATTTAATCTATGGACGTTATCATTTTCGAACTAAATTACATTATAAGGAGTATACGTATGAAAAAAACTATGCTTTTAAAATTAGTAAGTATTTTAGCAATTTTCACTTTAATGTTAGTAGCTTGCTCAGATTCAAGTAAGGAAACTTCGAAAGCTAATAAAGGTGATAGTAGTGATAAGCCAAAAACAGTTGAAATCACTGATGCACATGGAACTGTTAAAGTCCCTGTAAATCCAAAAAATGTAGTTGCTTTGGATAATAGAACTTTTGAAACTTTAGCTGATTGGGGAATTAAATTAGCGGCTGCTCCAAAGGATGTAATGCCTGCAGATTCAGCATATGTAAAGGATAGCAAAGTTCAAAATATTGGAAATCACCGCGAACCAAATCTTGAAATTATTGCAGCGGCAAACCCTGAACTTGTAATCGTTGGTCAAAGATTTGCTGGCCATTACGAAGAAATCAAAAAATTAGTGCCAAATGCAGCTGTTATTGATCTTAATGTTGATGTTTCTGAGAAAGCTACTAAGCCTGGAGAAAACTTAGTAAAAGGACTTAAAGATTCTACAATTTCTCTAGGAAAAATCTTTGATAAAGATAAAGAAGCTAAAAAATTAGTAGCTGATTTTGATAAATCTATTGAAAATGTAAAATCTGCTTATAATGGAAAAGATAAAGTTATGAGTGTTATCGTTACTGGTGGGAATATTGGTTTTGCTGCTCCTCACTCTGGTCGCGTTTGGGGACCAATGTATGAGATTTTCGGTTGGACTCCAGCACTAGAAGTGTCTAATTCTACTGCAGGTCATAAAGGTGATGACGTTTCTGTTGAAGCTATTGCACAAACAAATCCTGATTGGCTTTTCGTATTAGATCGTGATGCTGCAACATCTGATGCTGCTACTTCAGCTCCTGCTCAAGATGTTATTTCTAAATCACCTGCTCTTCAAAACACAACTGCTGTTTCTAAAAAACAAATTGTTTATGCACCAGCAGATACTTACACAAATGAATCAATTGAGACTTATATAGAGTTATTTGGAAATATCGCAAAAACTTTAGCTAAGTAGTGTAAAGGAGTACGAAACAGTGTCAAAAAATATGATTTCTAGGGTTGAGAATATTTCTCAACCCCAGTTTTATAATCACAATAAAATATGGACAAAACCTTTTATAATAGCGATTATAGTTGTTATAATTTTAGGGATTATATCACTGTTTACTGGAGTTTATGATATACGTGGACAAGAGGACGGAATGGAGATGTTTTTCATCACTCGTGTTCCGAGAACAGTTGCATTAATGCTTACTGGAGCTGCAATGGCGATGGCAGGGCTCGTAATGCAATTAATTACACAGAATCGTTTTGTTGAACCTACTACAACGGGGACTATTGAATGGTCAGGCTTAGGCCTGCTTTTTGTATATTTATTATTTCCTGCCCCGACGTTAGTTCAAAGAATGACTGGTGCAATCATTTTTTCTTTTATAGGAACTATGATTTTCTTTCTATTTTTAAGAAGAGTTAAACTTCGTTCGTCTTTAATTGTTCCGATTATTGGATTGATGCTTGGAGCAGTTATTTCTGCAGTGTCTACTTTTTTGGGACTCCTTTTTCAAATGACGCAAAGTATTGAAACTTGGTTCGTAGGTTCATTTGCTACCGTTCAGGTGGGAAGATATGAATATTTATGGCTGATTGTTATCGTTACTGTGCTTATTTTTATGTATGCTAATAGATTGACTCTAGCTGGACTAGGAGAAGATGTCGCAACAAGCCTTGGAGTTAATTACAATAGAATTGTTCTTTTGGGGACTGGCCTTATCTCTGTTGCAGTTGGAATTGTTGCAGCTGTTATTGGAAACTTACCTTTCTTGGGATTAATTGTTCCAAACATTGTTTCAATGTTTAGGGGAGATGATCTTAGGAGTAATTTACCTTGGGTATGTGTGATCGGAATGGGGACAATAACTGCCTGTGACATCATTTCTCGAACAATTATAAAGCCTTTTGAAGTACCTGTTTCTTTAATACTTGCAACAGTGGGAGCAGTCGTGTTTATTACTATTTTATTGAGAAAAAGAAAACCAAGGAGGCTGCGATGATCACATTAGACTATAGAAATAAAGAAAATGTCGAAATCGATTCTAGCCTTCATAATGAAAGTAGATCAGCTAGCGCTTTTCGTTCTAAGAAGGAAGCAAGACGTTATTGGATTGTACTGATAACATTGATCGCTTTAGGTCTCCTTTCTTCATATGGACTTTTAGTTTATAACAATCCAGTTCCGATAGATTCACCTTCTTTTATCCCAGTTGTTAAGAGAAGGATAATAGCCATTGTTGCGATGATTATTGCTGCAGTTTGCCATAGCTTGTCGACAGTTGCTTTCCAATCTATTACGAACAATAAGATTATTACTCCTTCGCTTTTAGGTTTCGAATCACTTTATTCAGCAATTCATACGAGTACAATATTCTTCTTTGGTGCTAGTGCATTAATAAACTTTAATGGAATTGGATCGTTTGTATTCCAAGTTGTTGTTATGGTTTTCATGAGTTTGATACTTTATGGATGGTTACTTTCCGGTAAATACGGGAATTTACAACTTATGCTTTTAGTTGGAATTATTATTGGTACCGGACTAAATTCTGTGTCAACTTTTATGAGAAAGCTACTTGCGCCTTCAGAGTTTGATATTTTACAAGCGAAATTATTTGGTTCTGTTAATCACGCAGATCCTGCATATTTTCCTATTGTAATTCCTATGATCATAATTGTAGCAGTATTAATTTTTGCTCATTCTAAGAATTTGAATGTTTTGTCACTAGGAAAGGATGTTGCTACTTCTTTTGGAGTTAAATATCAACCTAGTGTAATTTATACGCTTGTATTAGTTGCTATTTTGATGTCCATTTCAACAGCTCTAATTGGGCCACTTACTTTCTACGGCTTTTTAGTAGCAACTTTGAGTTATCAGGCGGCGTCAACTTATGATCATAGATATATTTTTCCAATGGCTTTTGCAATAGGATTTTTGATAATGACGAGTGCATACTTTTTAATGTATCATGTATTCCATGCTCAAGGTGTAGTTTCAGTTATTATTGAATTATTTGGTGGAATAATATTCTTAACTATAGTTTTAAGGAAGAGGGCTTTATGATAAAAATTGATAATGTTAAAAAGTTCTATACTGATAAGGTGAAAATAGGACCTTTGGATATTGAAATACCAAAAGCGGGTTTTACTTCTTTAATTGGACCAAATGGCGCTGGAAAGTCAACGACACTATTGATGATTGGAAGACTTTTAGATATGGATGAAGGCCAAATTCAGGTAGCAAATATGGATGTTTCTGAATCCAAATCAAAAGACTTAGCAAAAGTTTTGACTATATTGCGACAAGAGAATCATTTTGTAACTAGGCTTACTGTTAGACAATTAGTTGGATTTGGGCGCTTTCCTTATTCAAAGGGAAGATTAACTAAAGAGGATGAAGCTATTATTTCTAAATATATCGATTTCCTAGATTTAACTAATTTAGAGAATAGATATTTAGATGAGCTTTCTGGTGGTCAAAGACAAAGGGCATATGTAGCGATGGTATTGTGCCAAGAGACTGAATATGTACTTTTGGACGAGCCTCTGAACAACCTTGATGTTGCTCGTTCTGTTCAAATGATGGAGCATTTGAGACGTGCAGCTAATGAATTTGGAAGAACAATTTTGACTGTTATGCATGACATAAATTTTGCAGCCAAATATTCGGATAAAATTTGTGCTATGAAGGATGGACAAATTGCTGCTTTTGGAACAGTAGAAGAGGTTATGGACCCAACAATTTTAACAGATATTTTTGAAACGAAAATTGAAATTATCAAAGGTCCTTATGGGCCAATCGCTGTTTATTAGTTACAAAATGTGAAAAATGAGTATGTCAAAAAAATACTGTAGCTTGTGTAAATCATGCAAGCTACTCTAGTTGAAGTTGCTGTCTGTATTTTATAGGCAGCAGCTTTTTTTAATGCGGTTGCCCATGATAACTCTTAATATTTCTGGCTGCTCGTAACAGTCCTGCATGTATTTCATTACTTCCGGTCCTGCGATGCTTCCAACAATAAACTTGTAAATTACTCATGAAATGCAAAGGAATGTTTCGTATTTTCAAGTATTTACCAAACGAAAAATTTATCTCTGTATAACTTTTTATAAGAATTCAGCTTGTTTTTTTTGTATGTAATATTGCATATAAGAGTGTATTGATAAAAGTGTAAGGGGTCACTATAATGAGGGCATAAAGATAAATCACATTTTCGTAGCAATAAAAAAGGAGGAAATAATATGGAAATCGCAATGGCAGTTTTGAAATTTGTAGGTGGCGTAATCCCGTTAATTCAAGAACTTTTGAAAGCATTTATGTAGGTTTATTAGTTAGCTATCATTTATCAATCATTATCATATCTTACTAAAAAAAGAACGGGGTGATTTTTCTGAATATTAAGAAAAACACTAAAAGAAGAAAGTTCCTTGCGTGTTTATTAGTTAGTCTATGCACTATTAATTATTCATCTATTTCCTTCGCAGAAACACAAGTAGGTAATGCAACTGATGTAACCAAAAATGCTAGTGGCATTGATACTGGTATAGCAAATCTTAAATATAATAATCAAGAAGTTTTAGCTGTAAATGGTGATAAGGTAGAGAGTTTTGTTCCGAAAGAAAGTATCAATTCAAATGGTAAATTTGTAGTAGTGGAACGTGAGAAAAAATCACTTACAACTTCACCAGTCGATATTTCGATTATTGATTCTGTGGTGAATCGTACGTATCCAGGAGCGGTACAACTTGCAAATAAAGCTTTTGCAGACAATCAACCGAGTTTATTAGTGGCTAAGAGAAAGCCTTTGAATATTAGTATAGACTTACCGGGCATGAGAAAAGAAAATACAATTACTGTCCAAAATCCGACATATGGTAATGTGGCTGGAGCAGTAGATGATTTAGTATCTACTTGGAATGAAAAGTATTCTAAAACACATACGTTACCTGCAAGAATGCAGTATACAGAATCTATGGTTTATAGTAAATCACAAATCGCAAGTGCCCTTAACGTTAACGCCAAATATCTTGATAACAGTCTAAACATTGATTTTAATGCGGTTGCAAATGGAGAGAAAAAAGTGATGGTAGCGGCATATAAGCAAATATTTTATACCGTAAGTGCTGAACTACCTAACAATCCATCCGATCTTTTTGATAATAGTGTTACTTTTGGTGAGTTAACTCGTAAAGGTGTAAGTAATTCGGCTCCACCTGTTATGGTCTCAAATGTAGCTTATGGTAGAACTGTTTATGTAAAATTAGAAACAACATCTAAGAGCAAAGATGTACAAGCTGCTTTTAAAGCCTTACTTAAGAATAACAGCGTCGAAACGAGTGGACAGTACAAAGATATTTTTGAAGAAAGTACTTTTACTGCTGTAGTATTAGGCGGAGATGCGAAAGAGCATAACAAGGTTGTTACTAAAGATTTCAATGAAATCCGAAATATCATTAAAGATAATGCTGAATTAAGTCTTAAAAATCCAGCATACCCAATTTCATATACAAGTACTTTTTTAAAAGATAATGCAACTGCTGCTGTTCATAACAATACAGATTATATCGAGACGACAACTACAGAATATTCAAGTGCTAAAATGACACTGGATCATTACGGTGCTTACGTTGCGCAATTTGATGTATCTTGGGATGAATTCACATTTGATCAAAATGGTAAAGAAGTACTAACACATAAAACATGGGATGGTAGCAGCAAAGACAAAACGGCTCATTACTCTACAGTTATCCCTCTTCCACCAAATTCAAAAAATATAAAAATCGTAGCAAGAGAATGTACTGGTCTTGCATGGGAATGGTGGAGAACAATTATTAATGAACAAAATGTTCCATTAACAAATGAAATAAAAGTTTCAATTGGAGGAACAACATTATACCCAACTGCTAGTATTAGTCATTAGGTATAAAAAGGCGCCCTGTAAGCAGGGCGCTTTTTTACTTAGTCACAAATTTTACTCTTTCCAAAACTGTTCCAATAGAATGACAAGCATGGTACCCACAAGTAATCCATTACTTAAAACATATTGTAAGGAAGAAGGAATTCCGCTAAACGCACTTTCTGGAAGAAACATTATTCCCAAACTGATTAATAATGAAATTCCTAATATAGTTAATCGGCGTTGATTTAATTCTTCACGTAAAATGGATTGAAATGAAATGCCTATTACTTGGACAAATGTTGCTAAAAGTGCAGCATTAGCAATAGGACCTGGTAGCAAGGATATAAAGTTTACAATTGAAGGAATAAAAGAAATTCCTGCTAATATAAGACTTGCTATAAGGAACGACTTCACTTTTCTTTGTCCTGTTAGTTGAATAAATCCTGCTGATGCAGGTAATGGTACAATTCCAATTGTAGAAAACAACGACGAGATAATATGCGATATACCTCCGGCCCACACGCCGCGGTTCAGTATTTGCTTTTCATTTTCTTTAGATGACGGAGCCACTTGTTTTACAGCCGAAATAGCAGCGATTGTATTTGCAACTAAAAGAAATGTAAATAAAGTTGCAGTTAGAGCCATTCCAATATCTAATCTAGGTGTGCCCCAAGAAAATAGCTCTGGTAACTTAACTAACGGTGTGTGTGAAGGCATATGAGATGATTTTCCTAATACAGCATACAAAAGCCAACCACATGAAATTCCAAGTAACACAGCGTAACTTTTCATCCATCCGTTCCCTTTAATTGATAAGAAAGTAATAAGGGCAAAAACAAAGAGCGCAATAGCAGCCGTTGTATAATCAGGATGAGTTACAGCTCCTTGTAATCCCATCATTCCTTTTAGTAACACACCGCTAAGCTGAAGAGATAATATTAAAAGAAAAGTTCCTGTAACCAAGGGTGTAAATAAACGTAGAATTCGATGAACAAGCCCTGTTATACCAAGGACGAAGAGTAATATACCTGCAATAATTAATCCGCCTTCTAAAAGTTGTAATACATCCTTTGCACTTTGTCCCTGATGCATAGCGACTTGTCCCAATATGACAAATATACTTACCCATGAACCGGCTGGCCCATCCGCTATGGGATAGCGATGCCCAAACCATGCTTGTATAAATGAACTTACTCCTACAACTAAAAAAGTTCGTTGCATTAATGTTGAGATATCTTCTATTGATAAATGGAATATGCCACCAATAATGATAGGCAATGCAATTGCATTTGCTAATAAAAACACAAACCACTGTAGAATACTAAAGCTCGTATCGACGTATTTTTTATTCATATTATTCTCCCTTGTATAAAAAGAATCTCATAGTAAAAATCCATCCTTTCTACACAGCTAGATTAAAAAGGATGGATTTTGTAAATCTATAAAATTATTTTAATTATATAAATAGATTTTCAATTAATTACCATGTACGGAACGGTAAGAATTTCCCGTTAAGTGTAATCACGATACGAGGGTCGCCACCTTTTGGATCTTCTTGTGTGTCCACACCTAGATTGAAGTTAATTGCACTCATTACACCTTCGCCAGCTTTTTCTAGAATTAATTCTCTAAGAGTTGGTGCGTATTGTAACATCATTTCATATAATCGATATAAGATTGGGTCAGTAGGAGGCATTTGCATTACTTGACCTCTAAGTGGAACTACTGTTAATGCTTGAACTACTTCTTCATCTAATTCTAATAGTTTACCGATTTTTTCTGCTTCTGGACGTGTCATTGTAGCTTGTCCTAATAACGCTGTTACAACCCAAGTCTCAGAGTTTTCACTTACCTTTGAAATTTCTTCCCATGTTAAACCTTTTGCAATTTTTGCTTCCATAATTTTTTGCGTAGCTTCTTGTCTATTCATATCTAATAACTTCCTTCCATTTAAGTAATAATAATTAATTTTTCATACCATTTAATGCTTTATATCCATCAACTACTAAATCTAATTTACCTGTGTGAGGATCAATAACTAAACCATGTACAGGAACATCTTTTGGAATAAGTGGATGATTTCTTACTAAATCAACATTAGCTTGAGTTGAATCGCAGACATCATCGAATCCAAATAACCATTTTTTAAGGTCAACACCAGCATATTCAATCGCTGATAAAATTTCGGGTGAAGCTACTCCACGATCTAATATTTTTTGAAGTGTTCCTTTTGGATTAGTTTGACTCGCACCACATCTATGGTGTCCGATAAGGAAGATTTCATCTGCATTTAAATCATATACTGATGCTACAACACTTTGCATAACACTATCGAAAGGAGAAGCAATCTTACCACCTGCATTTCTGATAACTTTTGCATCACCATCGTGTATATCTAAAGCTTTTGGAAGTAGCTCAATTAAGCGAGCATCCATGCAAGAAACAACAACCATACGTTTTTTAGGCATTTTTGTCGCTTCACGAGGAGCGTATTCCTTATTTTCTACAAATTGTTCATTGTACTCTAAAATCTCTTGTAATAACATATTTGTAACCTCCTTTAAATCTAGATGTATTTTTTTGTTGCGTCCTCTGTGTTATAAGTAAATGTAACTGATAAACAATGTGATGTAAGAGGATAAACTAAGTATAGTGAATTGTATCGACAAGCAGAATAAGTTGGCGAAACACTTTCTGGCTTTCTACTTTCACGATGAAAGGATTGGTTTATATCATTGATCAAACAGATTTTGAGATACTGAAATTATTAGGAGAAAACTCAAGAATACAATGGAAAGAACTTGGTCAAAAAATACATATGACGGGGCAGGCTGTAGGAAATCGAATTCGAAGATTAGAGGATTTAGGGATTATTGAACAATATACAATCGCAATAAACCGAATCAAATTAGGACAAGTAGTGACTGCATTTGTTACTTTATTCGTAACAACAGCTAATCATCAAGAGTTTATGAATTTCTTTCAAAAAGAAGAAGGGATTTCTGAAGTAGACCGTATAAGTGGTGAGGGATGTTATTTATTAAAAACACATTTTGCTTCTAATGAAGAATTGGATAACTTTCTGGGGCGACTATTAAAGTATGGGAATTATCGTGTTAACCTATCGATAGGAAAGTTAAAATAAGATTTCTTTTCTTTGGAGGATATAGCAACCTTATTTGCTGTTTTGTGGAATTCACGGCAAACTTATAGGTAGAGTGACATTGTAGGATAAAAACCATAACTTTGCCGGAGGGGCGGGGGTATGGTTTTTTGTTTGTAGATTTTCAAGTTAGAACTAGAAGTTTGAAGGATACGTCGATGAGGTATGTAATGTTAACTTAATGATCCATCTGATCATATGTTTACTTATATGAATCATTAAGTAACAAAAAGTCTCGGTATTTTCATGCATTGTTATCTGTGTTTAGTGATAGCTTTTGTTGTTCTTTTAATTTTTCAGGTGTCACGTCATTTCCTAAAGGATCTAATATTTTTAATCCTGTGACAGTGGTACTGATTTGACCGCGAATAATTTGAAGGTACTCCTCGCGTAATGCTTTACGCTCATGTAATTCTGTTTTTGTTAAACCGTCTTCTTTTTGTTTTTTAGCTAGTTCATTGATTCGATTTAAAACTTCAAGCATTGTTTTCCCGCCTTTCTTTTTATAGAAGCTCTTTTGCAAGTAGTCGATAAGATTGTAGTTTTGCGTCATGACTATGACTGATTGTCCCAATCATAGCTTCGTTAACTCCGAATTTTTCTTCATGTTCGCGAAGTGTATTTGCAACTTTTTTAGCACTTCCAACAAGGAATTTTTTACGATTGTTCTGTATATGCATTTTGTCCATTTCAGTGTAATTGTAATTTAGTGCTTCTTCAGGAGAAGGTACGTGGAAGTACTTACCTTTATCTAAAAATAATAGAGATAAATCTAAAGAAGCTGCATGATATTCTGCTTCTTCAGCAGTTTCCGCTGCTAGTGCAAAATACCCAATGTTTATTTTAGGCTTAACCATAAACTCAGAAGGGACGAAATTTTTACGATAAGATTCTAACATTTCACTAGATAACTCCCCACTAATAAACTGAGCATAGGAATAACCAATACCGAATCTTTCTGCCTGTGCAGCGCTACTACCACTAGAACCTAATAGCCAAACTTCAGGTAATGGGGCACCTAATGGAGAAGCAAGTGTGCGATTGTATAAATGATCTGCAGGCATTGTTTCTGTCATAAACATCATCGTATCCATTAATTTATCGTACAGATTCAGCATATTTGGATGTTTTCCTTCATGTAATGCAAGTGTAGAAAATTGATTGCCACCTGGCGCTCGACCTACACCGAAATCAATTCTATCTAGATATAAAGATGTTAATGTTTTAAATACTTCTGCCATCTTTAATGGTGAATGGTGCATTAACATCATTCCACCAGAACCAACGCGGATTTGCTCTGTTACAGATGCGATATGAGAGATCATAATTTCTGGTGAAGCACTAGCAAAATTGGCTGAACCATGATGCTCAGAATACCATAGTCTGTGATAGCCTAGTTTATCTACTAGCTGTGCTAATTCAATCGTAGTTTTAAAAGTTTCTTGAGTAGTTACCCCGTTTGAAACTGGAGTTTGATCTAAAACACTTAATTTCATAAGAAAACCTCTTTTCTTCTTAGTAGTGTTTATCGTACTTTTATTCCTAAAGTACGATAAACACTGTGATTAAAACTCGCCATTCCAAGACGTTACTTCATCTACAGTTAATCGAACTGTTGGGAATCCTGGCTCTTTTGCTTTGCCTAATGCAATCATTAAGACGTCAGTTAAGTTTTCTGGAACGTTAAATGCTTTGCGGAATTTTTCAACGTTATAGCCAAGCATTGGGACTGTATCGTATCCTCTCGCTTTTGCAGCAAGCATAAATTGCATAGCTAGCAAACCACCGTCAAGCATTTGCCATTCTCTTTTTCCTTGTTCGCTTACAGGTGCATAAAACTCACGAATACTGTTATTCAGTCTATTTTTAATTTCTTCTGTCATGAATCCAGCAGCTACTGCACGTTCATTCACTTTATTGATATGTTCGAATTCGTGGGCATTATTTTCGCTTAAAATTACGATCATAGCGGATGCTTCTAGCACTTGTGGTTGATTTAAAGCAATTGGATGAAGCTTCTCTTTTAAGTCTTGATCTGTAATTACCATGAAACGCCATGGGTTTAAGTTGGAACTACTTGGTACTAGCATTGCTTCTTCTAAAAGTTCTTTAATTTCTTCATCAGAGATTGTAGCTGAAGGATCATAAGAGCGAACGGAACGGCGCTCACGAATCACATCATAAAAATTTGTAGTACGATTTTCTTTTTTTATTTTAAAATACCTCCACTAATTTAATGCTCTGTTATAAGTTGCTTACATGCATCATTATGGTATAGTACAGATATTATGAAAAGTACGCACTTTTCCGTGATATAGACACCATCTCGTGACATAGGCACGAGAAAGTGCCTATCAAAATACAGAAGGAGTTCAATATGAAAAAAGAGTATAACAATAGAATTGAAGTCGTTTTGGATGTGATCGGAGGTAAGTGGAAATCCCATATTTTATATCATTTAACAAGCGGACCGACAAGAACGGGTGAGTTAAAACGATTGGTAACTGGTATTACACAAAAAATGCTTACTGAGCAATTGAAAGAGCTTGAAAAAGATGGGCTTGTGTCTAGAAAAGTATATAATCAAGTACCACCGAAAGTTGAGTATTCTCTTACAGAACAGGGAGAATCATTAAAAAAGGGTTTGAAGGTGCTTTGCGATTGGGGAAGCGATTATATTAAGCATAAATATCCGAATGGTGAAGTAATCGTGAAAGAGGACGATCATATATGATTTAACATTTCTGTAAGTATAATTTTGCTATAATGAATAAGTACTTACACGAAGGGGAGCTAAAAGAGAAAATGAAGTCATTTAATATCGATCATTATATAGCTAGCGTTTTACAGTGGATATTAAATATAGCGTTAATCATATTATCCATTGTTTTATCGATTTTTTTAATTAACGAAACAATTACTTTTATTCAATACATATTTTCAGCGAAGAAGTATACATCTTATAAATTAGTTGAGAGTATCATCGTCTATTTCCTATACTTCGAGTTCATCGCATTAATTATTAAGTATTTTAAGTCGAATTATCATTTTCCGTTACGTTATTTTATTTATATCGGAATTACGGCTTTAATTAGATTAATTATTGTATCTCATGAGGAACCGATGGAGACGTTATTATATGCGGGATCCATTCTTGTTTTAGTTATTGCTTTATACATATCGAATATGAGAGATTTGAGAAAAGAGTAGTGCAGACATAAGTTTGCACTACTTTTTGTACCTTGACCTTCAAGTTACTTGAAGGTTTACAATGTAATTAGGGCGTTTGAAATCGAAAAAAATTGAGAAATTAAGTGAAGAGGTTATTTTACTTGGAGGTTATAGAAATGAGTCAGGAATTGAAATTACGTCCTTTAGAACGGGAAGACTTAAAGTTTGTACACGAACTTAATAATAACGCGCATATTATGTCGTATTGGTTTGAAGAGCCTTATGAAGCATTTGTGGAGCTGCAGGATTTATACGATAAACATATACATGATCAAAGTGAGCGCCGATTTATCGTTGAGAAAGATAATGAGATGGTGGGATTAGTCGAATTAGTAGAAATCGATTATATTCACCGTAGAACTGAATTCCAAATTATTATTGATCCGAGTTACCAAGGTTACGGTTATGCAGCTGATGCAACGCGTTTAGCAATGGATTATGCTTTTTCCGTATTAAATATGCATAAAATATATTTAGTTGTCGATAAAGAGAATGAAAAAGCTGTACACGTTTATAAAAAGGTCGGATTTATAGTAGAAGGTGAGTTGCAAGATGAGTTCTTCGTTGATGGCAACTACCATAATGCGATAAGAATGTGTATGTTCCAAAAAGAATATTTTAGAGTGAAGAGGCTATAGACAATGATTGTCTATAGTCTTTTTATTATTCAAGTCAACAATTTTTTATCGTAAAACGATAAAAAATTGTTGACTTGAAATTCGTCGGGACTTATTATGAGGTTAGCAAAAGTAATTGTGAAATTAAAGGAGAATATATTATGAAAAATAAATTTTTATTAGCTATCGTACTAATATCGTTAGGAGTTACCTGTTTATTAATGCACGGTACAACTAGTAAAGTGGCGGATAATGGGCTTCTTGTAGAACCTTTCTTTTTCCTAGTACCAGTAAGCTACCTATTGTTCTTTAGTGGTATTGGTGTGTTGCTAGTTGGATTTATCACTTCAAAGTTGAAAAAACAGCAATAGATAAATGCTGTTAGTTTAGGAGTGGATTTTTGTGAAACAAAAAGAATTGTCATTATGGTTAAAGTTAATTATCATTCTTTGCGGATGTTTTGGTTTATTGTTCTGCATATATATTGGGCCAGAAACGGGAAGAGCGGTATTGTTAGTTTCAGAAAATTTGAAGGGACTATATAAGCCATTCGTACTGTTCATTTGGATCACAGGAATTCCATTTTTTAGCGCTTTATTTTTGCACTGGAAGACAAGTAGGGGCAGCTATTACGCTGGCCGGGGCACGGATGACAATTCAGGCAGTGCATCAGGCCATTCAAATGCAACAACAAGCACAAGTAGCACAAATGATGCAGAGCCAGTATATGTCGTATTCACAGCTTCCTGTGCAAAGTATACATTATGATGTGTATCCAGCTGGTTTATCCCGCATTAACGGGCAGTAAAACTCCCACCTCAAAATTCGGCAGGGGCAAAGAAGTTAGGTGGGAGTCGGGCTGCCCGTAAACGCCCGATTGGTGAAGGCTAATAACCAGTGGGTAAGAACAAAACCCCCACTGATTAAAGTTTCACTTTATTTTCCATTCCATATGGCGGAACATACTTTTTTATATTCCACCGAGCTTCATTCCAAGGAATGCGAATAGGATACCAATTATGTAAGTAGTACTTAAATATAAAAGGAATGTGTAAATTTTTTTGCGATTGAGAAGCTGAATGGACTCTAATTTAAGTGTCGAAAATGTGGTGAATGCGCCCATAAATCCAGTTCCTAATAATAATTGCCATCCTGTAGAGAATCCGTTGCCAATTATATACCCGAGTAAAAATGCTCCTGTTATATTAATAAGGAATGTAGCAATTGGAAAGGGTGTTTTATTTCTTTTTTTAAACCAATTGCTAATTGCAAATCGTGTAATCGCACCGAAAAACCCTCCAGTTGCCACTAATAAAGCTTCCATCATAAGTGATCACCTTCCGTAAGTGATTTCTTAATTAAGAAATCACCTAGTGTATAGCCAAGCCCAGACATAATGAGACCGCCAAGTATGCTACATGATACATATAAGAAAGCCGTGCTCCATTCAGAATGATTGATTAATTGCACAGTTTCTACACTAAATGTTGAAAACGTCGTAAAGGAACCGATGAATCCAGTCCCGATGCCTGTGATAACCTCTGAAGGTAAGATGTTTAGCCGGGCGATATACGTAGTTAGCCATGCTAATAAGAAGCAGCCGGCTAAGTTAATGAGTAATGTAGCTAATGGAAAAGAATGATGCCAAAATGTATGAATAGTAAGACCTAAATAATAGCGGGAAAGGGCTCCTAATATGCCGGCGATGCCAACGATAATATAAATCAATTTTCTCACCTCTTTAAATAGCTTGCTCAAAAAAATAGACTCCTACCAGTAGTTATACTGGTAGGAGTCATTAGCTAAGCAGCGGTTATGGCGAACTCCATCACCTATGATTATTACATATAGTGTACTAAACATTGCGTTTAATTTCCAGTGGAGAAGTTGGTGCATTTTGTATTTATATAATAGTTTAAGATAAGGAATCCTTACTTATAAACTAAATATAGTGATATAAGGTTTTCAATGTGATAAAATATTTCGTATGTCTGTCATTTTTTATT
>NZ_JBFPJH010000069.1:0-15051 GCF_040838255.1 Bacillus sp. C30
CTTTAATCAGTGGGGGTTTTGTTCATCCCCCACTGATTATTAGCCCTCACCAATCAGGCGTTTACGAGGAGAGAAAAAATGAATCAGCGTGTAGAAGCTGTTGATGCAATCCGTGGTTTCGCTTTGTTTGGTATTTTACTTGTCAATATGACCTTAATTCAATTTGGGTTCTTTTCCAGTGAAAAACCAACTTACATATTTGGAAAACTTGATGAAGGTGCTAATTGGTTTATTCAATTTTTCGGCACCCACAACTTCATGTCCCTATTCTCTTTTTTATTTGGTCTTAGCATTATTTTGTTGCAAAAAAGTATTATTGCGAAAGGAAAAAAATTCTTCCCCACATACATAAGACGTATTATCATTCTTTTACTACTAGGCTACATTCACGGCACCTTTGTTTGGGAGGGAGATATTTTATTTGCCTACGGGGTTATCGGGATTTTCTTAATGATGTTCATCAATCGAAAACCGAAAACGTTGCTCATTTGGGCATCTATTTTACTAGCACTCATTATGCTCACATCTTACCAATCGGAATCAACATCGAACCCCTATGATGATTTCGCACCTTATACTGAAAAGGAACATAAGGTCCATGAGACTGGAAGCTATATGGATCATGTCAACTTTAGATTGACTGAAAATCCTTTTGATTATATGGGGATTAACGGTGTATTCGGATTAGTTTTCATATCAATTTTCGCAATAATTTTTATGTCTCCACTTTTCTTACTCGGAATGTATGTGGGGAAAAAGGGCTGGCTATTTGAGGTCGATCAACATATACCTGCTGTCAAAAAAATATGGCTTATCACTGGGATTTTCTCTTTTACAATTAAAACCTTAGCCATATTCGTGAAACATCCGATTTTAATTATGTCACAAGATAGTCTTACACCAGTAACCATGACCTTCTTTTACGGAAGCACGATTATTTTATTATTCCATTACAAAAAGGTAGCGCGTTTACTAACATACATGGCGAACATGGGAAAAATGTCGGTTAGTAATTACTTAGCGCAATCTATTATCGCAACAACTATTTTTTACGCATATGGATTTGGCTTATACGGTAAAATTGGCTATTTCTTCGGTATTCTTTTAACCATTGGAATTTATACGATTCAATTATTCGTTAGTACCTATTGGCTACAGAAATACCGAATGGGGCCTGTGGAATATGTGTGGAGACTGGGAACTTATTTAGAGAAACCACGGTTTAAGAAGGACTTGGATAAAGCAAGTTAAACAAAAAGTCGTTTATCCCCCGAAGCGAGAGATAAACGACTTCGTTTGTTTTTATTAAAGCATAACCCCAACGATAACCGCTGATAATATACTTACTAACGTTGCACCGTATACAAGTTTTAATCCGAATGAAGATACAACGTTTGCTTGTTTTCCATCGATACTCTTCGTTGCACCTGCGATAATTCCGATAGATGAGAAGTTCGCAAATGATACAAGGAAGATTGATAAAATACCTACTGTACGAGCTGATAAATCGCCAGCTACTTTTCCAAGATCAAGCATCGCAACAAATTCGTTTGTTACTAATTTCGTCGCCATAATTTGTCCTGCTGTTAGCATCTCTGATGTTGGAATACCCATTACGAATGCTAATGGTGAGAAGATGTATCCTAAAATGCTTTGGAATGTGATTCCGAAAATAGAATCGAACACACCGTTAATTGCTGTAATTAATGCTACGAAACCGATTAACATCGCCGCTACTGTTACAGCGATAGAGAAACCAAGCATAATATACTCGCCTAACATTTCAAAGAATGTTTGTTTCTTATCTTCTTGTAATTCTAAAATGTCATCTTCTTCGTTCACATCATACGGATTAATAATATGAATGATAATAAATCCACTAAATAAGTTTAGTACAAGTGCTGTTACTACATATTTTGGATCAATCATCTTCATATAAGAACCAACGATTGACATCGAAACTGTTGACATTGATGATGCACAAAGTGTGTATAAACGATTTTTCGGTAATTTGCTTAATTGATCTTTTACTGTAATAAATACTTCACCTTGGCCGACAATTGCCGCTGCTACTGCGTTATATGATTCAAGTTTTCCTAAACCGTTAATTTTACTTAATACAAAACCGACTGCACGAATGATAATCGGTAAAACTTTAATATGTTGTAAGATTCCAATTAGTACTGCTAAGAAAATAATTGGTAATAATACTGTTAAGAAGAATGGTGCTTGTCCATCATTTGCTAGACCACCAAATACGAAATTAACCCCTGCTTCCGCAAATTTTAAAATAGCGCCAAATCCATCTGCAATCCCTTTTACTAATACAAATCCGACCTTTGTATTTAGTAAGAAATACGCAAGTACCAATTGAATTACAAGCATAACTGCAATTGGTTTATATTTAATTTTCTTACGATCTGAACTTATAAGGAACCCTAGTACAAATACTACAAGTAAACCGACTAGAAACATTACTAACTTCATATGTGAATCCTCCACTTTCATGAGTTATCAGTCGTATAACGAATGACGTCTGACCATTGATGTTAAAAAATATGAACCCCTAAAATATTTTGAACTGTCTTCTAAAATAGGTAAGCGTTTACATAAATTGCAATTTATAACAGGTAGTCTCTTCTTCTCTACCGTATTTAACGTCTGAAATGGATACCACCTACAAATCAAATTGTAAGCGTTATCTAATCGAAATGCAATATAAATTTTAAAAGATTTTTATATGTTAATATATTCCTAACCGATTGGGTTTTTTATGTAAATTCACCATAAAAAATAGCCCTAGCTCATAGCTATGGCCTCCCTTTTTACCCCGCTTTAACGGGCAGTAAGACCCCCACCTCAAAATTCAGCGAAAACAAAGAAGTTAGGTGGGTGATTAACTGCCCGTAAAAGCCCGATTGGTGAAGGCTAATAATCAGCGGGGGATAAAGCCCCCCACTGATTAAAGTTTCACTTTATAACATAACACCAACGATAATTGCGGATAAAAGACTTACTAATGTCGCACCGTATACAAGTCGTAATCCGAATGATGAAACAACGTTTGATTGGTTTTCATCGATCCCTTTCGTTGCACCTGCGATAATTCCGATAGATGAGAAGTTCGCGAATGATACAAGGAATACAGAAAGAATACCGACTGTACGAGCTGATAAATCACCAGCTACTTTTCCTAGATCAAGCATCGCAACAAACTCGTTTGATACTAATTTTGTTGCCATAATTTGTCCCGCTGTTACCATTTCTGCTTGCGGGATACCCATTACGAATGCTAATGGAGAGAAAATATATCCTAAAATAGCTTGGAATGTAATACCGAACACTGAATCAAACAAGCTATTGATTGCTGTAATTAATGCTACGAAACCAAGTAACATTGCTGCTACCGTAATCGCAATCGTGAAACCAAGCATAATATATTCGCTTAACATTTCAAAGAATGACTGTTTTTTCTTATTTTCTAACTTCAGTGTATCTTCTTCTTCTGTAATATCGTACGGGTTAATAATATGAATGATAATGAAACCACTAAATAAATTTAATACAAGTGCTGTTACTACATATTTTGGTTCAATCATTTTCATATAAGAACCAACGATCGACATCGATACTGTCGACATGGAAGATGCACATAGTGTATATAAACGATGTTTTGGGATTTTACTTAATTGATCTTTTACTGTAATAAATACTTCTGCTTGCCCAACAATTGCGGCCGCTACTGCATTATATGATTCTAATTTTCCTAAACCATTTACTTTACTTAGCATAGTACCAATAGCACGAATAAATATCGGTAAAATTTTAAAGTGTTGCAGAATTCCGATTAACACTGCAAAGAATACGATTGGTAATAAAGCTGTTAAGAAGAATGAAACCTCTCCTTTATTAACAAGACCACCAAATACGAAAACGATTCCAGATTCCGCATATCCAAGAAGTGCTCCAAATCCATCTGAAATTCCTTTTACTAAAATATAACCAATTGGCGTATTTAATAAGAAATACGTTAACGCTAGCTGAATAACAAGCATAATTGCGATTGGTTTATACTTGATCTTCTTACGATCAGAACTTATAAGAAAGCCGAGTACGAATACAACTAGTAGTCCTACAAGAAACATAACAAACTTCATTAATAAAATCCTCCATTTAACTCTTCATTAACGTTGAACGTCTGACTACTCAAAACAAGGAATAATCCGAACTTTCCATTTCTCCTCCAAAACCTTCAATCGGATATGAAAAACCATAAATTCTCTTGTCTCAAAGCCATTTTCCATTCTAACACAAATTATAACTCACATCCGCACTTTTCTTAAAAAAATACATTTTATTATAAAACACTCATTAATGTTCGTATTTTCCCTCTTCCTTTAGTTTATCAACATAAAAAAAACGAGCATCAAATTTCTCTGATGCTCGTTCCTTTTTATTATACAGCTTTTTCTTTATCTGCTACTGCTGGCTTGTCCCAGCACTCTGTATTGTTTAAACCAGGAATAGACTCCGCATAAAAGACTGGATCTTTTCCTTGTTTCTTTTGTTTTACGTAATCTGATAATGCCGCGAAAGCATACTTAGAAAGGAATACAATCGCCACTAAGTTAATAATAGCCATGATACCCATGAATAAATCTGCTAAGTCCCAAACAATTTGAATTGTTGCTACAGAACCTAACATAACCATACCAAGTACCGCGATTCGATAAACATTTAGTAAAACTTTACTTCCATTTAAAAACTCAATATTTGTTTCACCATAGTAGTAGTTACCTACTAATGAACTAAATGCAAACAAGAAGATTGCAACTGCTACAAATATAGAAGCCCACGGTCCGATATGTTGACTTAATGCTTGTTGCGTTAATTGAATTCCGTTTAAATCAGCCGCTCCAGGCACATCTGATAATAAAATGATAAATGCTGTACAACTACAAATTAATAATGTATCTGTAAATACTCCTAAAGTTTGAATGAAACCTTGTTTCACTGGATGCGTTACGTTTGCAGTCGCAGCTGCGTTTGGCGCACTACCCATACCTGCTTCATTTGAGAATAATCCACGTTTTACCCCTAGTAAAATCGCGGCTCCTAATCCCCCGCCCACTACTTCTTTAATTCCGAAAGCATGTAAGAAAATTTCTTTAAATACATATGGAATTGCCGTAATGTTTGTTACAACAACGAATAATGCCACTGCTACATATATAATTGCCATTACTGGAACAATCATTTCAACCGCACGTGCAATACGTTTTACTCCGCCGAAGATAATGATTGCAAGTAAACCAGCCATAAACAGACCAACAAACTTACCATCTGTGTTAAATGCTCCATCAAAAGCCGCCGCTACTGTGTTTGACTGCACGGCGTTGAAAATTAATCCGAAACTAACTGTTATTAGAACAGAGAAGACAACTCCTAGCCAGCGTTTCTTTAAACCCTTTTCCATATAATACGCTGGACCACCACGGAACGCATTCCCATCTTTTACTTTATAAATTTGCGCTAATGTGCTCTCTACAAATGCAGAAGCACCCCCAATTACCGCGATTAACCACATCCAAAATACCGCTCCTGGTCCACCTGCTGAGATTGCGATAGCTACACCAGCTAAGTTACCAGTACCTACACGAGAAGCTGTACTCATACAAAATGCTTGGAATGACGATACACCACTTTTTTCTTTTTGCGCTTTTCTTGTTTTTGAACTCGCTCCATCCCCAAGTAAACGAATCATTTCTCCAAAGTAACGTATTTGAACAAACTTTACTCGGAAAGAAAAATAAAGCCCAAGTCCAATTAGCATTGCAATAATAATATATGACCATAGAACATTATTTATATCCCCAATAACACTAGTTAAAAAATCCATCATTGCGTTCCCCCTCTTCATAACACTAAGAAGATTATATTCTAAAAACTTTTAACAATCAAGAATTTTCGACAAGAAATGTAAGGTTTCATGACATGAAAATGTTAACAATTATAACATCCGTATTTTTTATAAAAATTATATTAATCATCTTTTAGCCTTAATATCATTAATTACAACAAAAAAACGAGCATCGAATTCATCTCGATGCTCGCCTTTTTATTATACTGCTTTTTCTTTATCTGTTACCGCCGGCTTATCCCAACACTCTGTGTTCGTTAAACCAGGAATAGAATCTGCACTGAATACCGGATCTTTTCCTTGTTTCTTTTGTTTCACATAGTCCGCCAACGCAGCATACGCAAATCGGCCAAGAAGTGTAATCGCAATTAAGTTTGTGATTACCATTAGACCCATAAATAAGTCTGCCATATTCCATACAACTTGAAGCGTCGCAACAGAGCCGAATAGTACCATTCCTACAACCGCAATACGATAAATCGTTAACCAAGTTTTACTTCGTTTAATAAATTCAATATTCGTTTCACCATAATAATAGTTTCCTAGTAATGAGCTGAAAGCAAATAAGAAAATGATAATCGCTAAGAAGCTACTTGCCCATGGGCCAATTTGTGAACTTAATGCATTTTGCGTTAATTCAATACCTTCTAAATTTGTTGCTTTATATGCACCAGAACATAGTACGATAAACGCTGTTGATGTACATACTAAGAACGTATCTACTAAAACACCGATTGTTTGAATAAAACCTTGTTTCGCTGGATGTGTTACATCTGCTGTTGCAGCCGCATTTGGCGCACTCCCCATACCTGCTTCGTTCGCAAATAATCCGCGCTGAATACCATATTTCATTGCAGCACCGATACCGCCACCTACAGCTGAATCTAAACCAAATGCCCCTTTAAAGATTTCTGTAAACATATCCGGTATTAAATAATAATTTTTAATAACGACGAAAATTGCTACTGCAATATAAATAAGCGCCATTGGCGGAACGATCATTTCAGACATACGCGCAATACTTTTTACACCACCAAAAATAATAACCGCGACTAATACCGCAAGTACAATCCCTACAACATAACGCTCAATACCAAATGCATTTTTAAATGCTAATGTCACTGTATTCGCTTGTACGGAGTTGAAAATTAATCCGTAAGTAATTGTAATTAGAATAGAGAACCAAATTCCCATCCAACGTTTATTTAAACCTTTTTCCATATAATAAGCAGGACCACCACGGAAGCCACTGCCATCTTTTACTTTATAAATTTGCGCAAGCGTACTCTCTACGAAGCTCGAAGACGCACCGATAATCGCAATCACCCACATCCAAAATACCGCTCCAGGTCCTCCCATTGAAATAGCTAACGCTACCCCAGCTAAGTTCCCAATACCAATACGAGCTGCTGAACTCATACAAAACGCTTGGAAAGAAGATACACTACCTTTTTTACGCGTCTTTCCAGTTAAGCCATCACTCATTAGTCGAACCATTTCCCCTAAATGAGTGATTTGTACGAATTTCAATTTAATAGAAAAATAAAGACCTAAACCAATTAACATTGCAATAAGAATATATGACCAAAGAATTGTATTCGTTGATGAAACGAATTGTTCTAAAATACTCATATAATTAACCCCTCCTTTTCTCCATAAATCGAATTATATTCAAAAAATATTCAAAAATCAACATTTTTCGACAATTTATAACTTCCAAATATTAGGATTAACCTTGCGAATACAATGCTCTTTTCTGAATCTACTTTCATCAGGTGCGCATACTAAAATAAAAAATAATTTCATAAACAACACCATTGACAAAAACGCACACCTGTAACTATAATAATTACATCAAGTTGTAACAAACATAATTACACTAAATTCATTTATTTTTAGATATACACTTTAATAAAGAAACTTGGAGGGAATCATTATGAAAATTGGAATTATCGGAGCAAGCGGAAAAGCAGGAAGTCGTATTTTAAAAGAAGCATTAGATCGCGGACATGAAGTAACTGCAATCGTAAGAAGCGCTGCAAGAATTACAGAAGAAAATGTAAAGATTTTAGAGAAAGATGTATTCACTCTTACATCTAACGACCTACAAGCATTCGATGTAGTTGTAAATGCATTCGGTGCTCCAGCCGGACAAGAACACCTTCACGTAGATGCAGGAAACGTACTTATCGAAGCTATGAAAGGTGCACCTAATACAAAATTACTTGTTGTTGGCGGCGCTGGTAGCTTATTTGTAGACGAAGAGAAAACAACACGTGTATTTGATACACCAGGATTCCCAAATGAATATCTTGCAACAGCTCAAAACCAAGGTAAAAACTTAGAAATCCTAAATCAAACAAATGATATTACTTGGACATTCATTAGCCCTTCTGCACTATTTGCATTAGGAAAACGCACAGGCTCTTATACAGCTGGAAAAGACAACCTTCTTGTTAACTCAAAAGGTGATAGCTACGTAAGTTACGAAGACTTCGCAGTTGCAGCACTTGATGAAATCGAAAATCCAAAACACGTAAACGAACGCTTCACAGTTGTTTCTGAAGCTGAGTAATACAAAAATGCGCGTAGATCCAATATCTACGCGCATTTTTTATTACAATGTTTTCTTTACTAGCTCTAATCCACTTTGAGTGATTTTAAATGTAACTTCTGCTGAAGCTACTTGTTCTGCTAACTCATTCTTTTTATACCATTTCAGACGACTCGGTTCTGCATGATACACTTTTACAACATCCCCATACTCAAATGGAGTACCATTTACTTGTTCTGCAAAATTCTTTGAGGTTTCTTGACCGTCTGCTGATATATGCTTTTTCTCATTTCCATTTTGATCATAAATCGCAAAACCCAAATACTGTTCGTTCACAAAACGATAATGAATCACATCATTCGTAAATGTTGCATGTAATTTCTTTTCGTCATGATTTAACGTAACAATAGAACGTGTAACATTGGACACACCTTGATACACCAGGCTATCTCCATACGTCACTTCAATCGGTACTTCTGTTATTGTCTTATTCCCAAAACGATCTTTCGTCTCTACTTTTACTTTTTGCTCACCGAGTTTCATTGTGTCTGGTTTCTCTACAAATCCAATTACTTCTCCGTCTTTTACTTCAACAAAGTTTTTCACTTCTAACTTTTCAGCATCTGTTCCGATTACTACTTTTTGCTGTACTGCCTTTACTTCTTGTAGAGCTTCTATTCTTTCAAAACCTTTTTCTGTTACTTTAAAGAATAATTCTTTTTCTACTTTCGCCTTACCTTGACCAGTAAAGTTATTATTTTGATACCAATTAAATCGATCCGATTCTGCATGATACACTTTTACAACGTCACCGTATTCAAATTCTAAGCCGTTAATCGCTTTTGCAAACTCTTTCGTGTTTTCAACACCTTTTACAATCGCTTTCTTCTTCTCTATTCCTTTTTGATCTAATAATGTAAATTCAAAGTACGTTTCTTCTTTAAAATAATGGTGCACCGGATTCGAATCAGCTGTCGTACTGAATTTTTTCTGATCATGTTGCAAAGTTACAATCGATTTAATATCAGTACTATAATTTAGCCCTTTAAATACCAAGCTATCTCCATACGTTACTTCTAATGATACTTCCGTTACTTTCTTATTCCCGAAACGATCTTTCGTTTCTACCTTTACTTTTTGTTCTCCGATTTTCGTTGTATTTGGTTTCTCTACAAAACCAATCACTTCTCCATCTTTCACTTGAACAAAATCTTTTGCACTTAATTTTGCATCATCTGTTCCGATTACTACTTTTTGCGGTACTGCTGTTACTCCTTGCTGAGCTTCCATTCTTTCGAAACCTTGCTCCGTAACTTTAAAGAACACTTCATGAACGCCATACTGTGCATCCACGAATTCATTCTTTTTATACACTTTAAATCTATCAAACTCTCTTTGATACACTTTTACTATATCGCCATATTCGAACGACATTCCCTTAAATTGCTCTGCGAATGCTTTCGTATTTTCAGACGCTTTTACAGATACTGCTTTCTTCTCTTTCCCATCTTTATCATATACAGTCATTCCCATATATTTCTCATCCGCAAATGAAGTATGCATTTTACCTTCTGAATCTGTTGTACCGAATTTCTTCTCTTCATGGTTCAAAGTTACAACCGATTTAATGTTTGTTCCGCCATAACTTGTACCAAAGAACATAATGCTATCTCCGTAAATTACTTCTAACGACACTTCTGTCACTTTCTTATTTCCAAAACGATCTTTCGTCTCTACCTTTACTTTTTGCTCACCGATTTTTGATGTATTTGGTTTCTCCACAAATCCAACTACTTCTCCATCTTTTACTTCAACAAAGTTTTTCGCCTCTAACTTTTCTACATCTGTTCCAATTACTACTTTTTGTGGATTTGCTTTTACTGTTTGCTCACCGTCTAACCTTTCAAATCCATTTTCAGTAATTTTGAAGACTAATTCCTTTATCTCTTTACTGTTTCCTTCTCCCACATATAAATCTTTTTGGTACCAATGTAAACGAGAAGATTCTGCATGGTATACTTTCACCACATCTCCATACTCAAATGCAAGTCCATTTACTTCCTTGGCAAAAGCTTTCGTATTCTCCAAACCTTTTACCGCTATATTTTTCTTCTCTGTTCCCTCTTTATCGTACAGTGTGAATTCAAAATACTTCTCATCTTTAAAGTAATCATGAATCAGATTCTTTGTATCTGTTGCACTCAATTTTTTCGTATCATGATGTAACGTTATAATTGACTTCATATCGTCAGTACCATAGCTTAATCCATATACAAGTAAGCTATCTCCATATGTTACTGTTAGAGGAACTTCCGTCACTTGCTTATTTCCAAAACGATCTTTCGTCTCTACTTTTACTTTTTGTTCACCGATTTTTGATGTATTTGGTTTTTCTGCAAAACCACTCACTTCTCCATCTTTTACTTGTACAAAGTTTTTCGCTTCTAACTTTTCAACATCTGTTCCGACTACTACTTTTTGCGGTACTGCTGTTACTTCTTGTAAACCATCTTTAAATTCAAACCCTTGCGGAGTGATTTGGAATAATTTTCCTTTTTTTATTTTTAGCATTTCCTTGATCTACAAGTGCGTTATTTTGGTACCACTTCAAACGGCTTGGTTCTGCATGGAATACTTTTACTACATCACCATATTCAAAATCCAATCCATTTAGTTCAAGCGCAAATCGTTTTCCATTTTCTTGCCCTTCTGCTGATACACTTTTCTTTTCAATCCCATTTCGATCATATAGCGTTAAGCCCATATATTCTTCTTTTTCAAAACGGTAATGTATTTTATTATTAGTAAAGTTTACATTTAATTTTTTTTCATTGTGACGAAGCATCACTGTGGACATTACTTCATTTGAAAGTCCTTGAAAAATTATACTGTCACCATAAACTCCATTAACTTGGACAGGAATTGAATTTTTATTTCCTTTCTCATCCTCAATTTCTACTAACACTTCCTGTTTTCCATTCTCTAATTTAGGCCATATGATCTTACCTGTTACTTTTACATTCTCACCTAAATTTTGAACGAGTTTACTCGCCTCGTTTTCATCAGAATCCGTACCAACTAAAAGGTTTTGTACCTCATTAGCAGGTTCACCATACGGAACCTTATACGGTTCAACTTGCTTCTCACGAATATCATTACTATCAGTAGCTTTCCATATTTCTTTTTCTAATTTAGGTAAATTTAATTTTTCTATCTTCTCTCTAGTATCATCATTTGGCGTTAATCCCCATTCCTCAAAGAAAGGAATTAAATTTTGCCCAGCCACTTTTGATGGCATATAAATAAATAGTTGCTTTTTCTCTTCATCAGAATTAGGCATTTCACTCTGAGGCAACAAACGATAAGCTTGATGTAACCTAGGATAAAAATGGTCTCCATACACTACATTTAATTGCCAAAACATTGTAAGAGGATTGATTTCATCAATGACCTTTTCTGCTTTAGGTCTCTCTAAATACTCAAATGATTCTTTATAGTGCTCATCCATTTCTAATTGATTCCCTAATGCCTTTTGAACAGCTAATGAGTAAATATTTACTGTGACTTCTCTTACTTTAGACCACTTCCAAGGTTCTTGCTGATGTAAATGTCCAACTTCATGCCATGGTCCCCAGCCATCCTTTTCAAGTACTTCTAAATCTAAAACTCTATTCATTGCCGTCGGGATATATCCTGTATGATAATTTGTCGCAAACATAAAGTTCCCTTCAGCAGGCTTCCGTTTTTCAACAAACTGAACATAATGAGTTGGAGATTTCGCAACCCCAACACCGTCCTCAGATAATCCTGCCACTGCGTTTTCCAAACGAATAATCTTATCGTGTAATTTCATTAGCTCTGTTGGATCCGTATTCTTCGTATATTTCTGCACAGAATCATAAGTAGTAGTAATTAAGCTTCTCTCACCTTTTAATTCAACTGCATAAGGATCCTTATATTTTTTTAACATTTCATCCCAATCTTTTTTCGTATGTTTACCTAAAATAAACAAAGGGAAGTGGCTACCACCATTCGTAACTGTAGCTGTTACATTACCTTCGCTATTCATATTGTAAAAATATAAAATACCGCCTCTTGGAGATGAAATAACGTTTTTCCCTGGTTTTAAATCAAACTCTTCTGGATCCTTTTCATCATAAGATCTCGTTCCTATGAAAGCTTGAATAGACTGCGTTCCTTTTATGTCAATTGTAATCTCTTCATTTGGCGCTGCATAAATTCCAGTCGGCTCATTAGCAGAAAGTTTCCAAGTAACTCTTAAACGTTCATTTTCTTCATCTACGCTACCTTTACCCGGCAACTGAAACGCCCTCTGCTCAAATTTATTCTCTTCTAAATTCCCACCTTTATTCTCTTCCAAAGGTGCCGCATATCCTTTTGATGCTTCGAAAGCTACTGGTGATAATAATGTAGATATGCATATACCAGCTACTAATACCCTACTCTTCTTTTTCTTCGACATAATCTGTGTCCCCTATTCTTTTTGTAATGCAAACCATCATAGATATATTTATTTACTGTAAAATCAAATTATCTTTATACAATCATTTAATATATACAACTCAACCTCGCGCCCCTACACCTCTTACCATCGTTCACTTTAAATGTATCCTCTTTCTTATGTGACAAATTTTTAAAAGCGAAAGTTCCTCCTCACCTTTCTCTATATTTCGTGATGAGTTCTCTTTTTCATGTCAAAATAATGATGAGAGATGGTTTTATCAAGTATTGTTGTCTATACATGAAAAATGTGTATAAAAACATTGTTTTTTACAATTCATTCATAGGTATCCATCTATGGACAGTTTTTCCAAAATGAATTGTACATGATTTCTTTCTCGTTAGATAGCCTTTTCAATTAGATTAATATTACATTTTTATGAATAAAATCCAAAAATCGTAATGTTTATATTTTAAACGTTTAATGCTATTTCAAAATAAAAACCTGTCTGAAAGATACTATTCTTTCGGACAGGTTTTTATTAATCAAGCATACGTTTCATTATAAATCCTTTTCCGTGTAACCACTCATCCTCAATTTCACCGGTTAAATGGAACCCAATTGATTCATATAATTTTTGCGCGAGTTTGTTTTCTGGATGTATGCTTAAATACATAACTTTGCAATTATATTCTGTTGTAAAATGCTCCATTAACAAACGCAATAATGGTTTTGCATACCCTTTTCCTTGGCATGCACTATCGATGACAAATTGATTTAAATATACAGCCTTTTCTTCTTCCTCAAACCAGCCATACATTGCATATCCAATAGGTATATCAGCATCATATAGACCTACTGAAACTGCATCTTCTTTATATTTTGTTTCAGCATCAACTAAACAAGTTCCAACTGTACTTTCAATAAATTTATGCTGTTCTTCTGTTACTTTTAAGTTAGCAATTTCATACCGATTTTCTTTCGTTATTTCACAAATACGAAGTTTCATTTTTTATCTCTCTTTCTAATTTCTTGTTTTCATTATACCGTACAGATTAAAACATTAATGCTGGCGATGTAAGAAATCCAAAGCATGCAAAAAAGCACTGGCAAACGCCAATGCTTTTTCCACTATCTTTTAATTTGATTCGGTTTATGTGGTTCATTTGGTGTATAGGGTTTATTTGGTTTATTATCATGACCATTTGCTTTTTTCCAACTTACCGCCAACTCTGGACTTGTTTTCTCTTCACTACGCTCCAATAATACAACTGCATTTTGAATTGTCGGTGTTCCTTTATGTGCAATTCCTTGTAGTTTCGTTAAATTCCCTGATACTTTAAAGCTAAATCCACCCGATGGTGTTTGTTTCGGAATTAAAATGCGGAACTTTTCTCCTACATTAAATTCTGTTTTTCCCTCGCCTTTTTCATTTACGAACTTCGCGCCTTCTGGTGCACCTGTTGCTTGCACTTTATACGTTCCACTTTTTGCATTTGTTTGCACTGTGTATAAACCCGTTTCAAAAAACTCATTTTTTAATACTGCCTCTTGTTCTTCTGATGGAACTACACTCATCGTAATTTCTTGTAGTTCCTCACTAGCACTTGCTTTTGCAACTATATCTTTCGTTACTTTTTCTACATTTTTATTACGGAAATCTAAATCGTTAATATCAATTTGTTTTAACGCATTCCACACCGCAAGCTGCGTTGCGTAATGTGCCTCTCTCCAATCGGAAACACCTAATTCTTGTGGGCTCTTCTGCGGATACCCGTTTAATAGTACACGGTATACGTTAATATCTACTTTACCCATTTCAGGTAAATCTTGGCCGCTCGGAGATTTCAAATCTACATTTAAGCAAAAAGCAATTTTTCCATCTGCTGTTTTAATAAGCTCTGTTCGAATTGGTTTTTTCTTTGACTTACTATAACTCCAATCCATCTGATACTTCGTGTGATCCATAACCTCTGCGGATGCCTTTTGAAGTGGGAATAATAAGTTCGCAAATACAAATAAAACACTCAAAAAAGCGGCCATTAGCTTGAACGATCGTTTTATATTCATGTCTACAACCCCTTATAAAATAACAAATTTACTACTATGTATTAT
>NZ_JBFPJH010000005.1:0-50611 GCF_040838255.1 Bacillus sp. C30
TTTTAAATTACTTAGGAGGGAAAAACAATGGTTTCAAAAATTGAATCTGTTCTTTTAACATTATTTATCTTTTTCTGTATTGGCTTTAGTGTTATCCAATTAGAAGTTTCACCACACATCCCAATTTTATTTGGTATCGTTCTTTTATTAGCATTTGGATTTATGAAAAAAATATCTTGGTCTACTATGGAAAAAGGGATGATCAGTAGTATTTCAGCTGGTATTCCATCTATTTTTATTTTCTTACTTGTGGGCGTATTAATTAGTGTTTGGATCGCTGCTGGAACAATTCCAACTTTAATGGTATACGGCTTCCAGCTTGTATCTCCTAAAATTTTCGTCCCAACTGTTTTTGTTGTTTGTGCAATTGTTGGAACAAGTATCGGTAGTGCCTTTACAACTGCAGCAACAGTAGGGCTTGCCTTTATGGGAATGGGTAGTGCTCTCGGATACGATCCAGCTCTAATCGCTGGTGCAATTATTTCTGGTGCATTCTTTGGAGATAAAATGTCTCCTTTATCTGATACAACAAACTTAGCTCCTGCTGTAACGGGTGTAGATTTATTTGAGCATATTCGCAACATGCTTTGGACAACAGTTCCTGCTTTCATTATTGCTTTTATCGCATTTTTCATTTTAGGAAGCGGTATTAGTGGAGACGTTGACTTCACTAACTTTATTAGCACGTTAGAAAAAAACACAACGATTTCTATCGTTACACTTATTCCAATTTTATTACTGTTCCTATTCGCATTTAAAAAAGTTCCAGCAGTTCCAACATTGCTTGCAGGAATTGTGGTAGGAATTATTATTCTCTTTATTTTTAAACCTAGCACTTCTTTAGCTGATTTAATGAAAATTATGCAAGACGGCTACGTTTCTAAAACTGGTATTAAAGACATTGATAGCTTACTATCTCGCGGTGGTCTACAAAGTATGATGATGTCGATTGCTCTTATTTTCCTAGCTCTTTGTATGGGAGGATTACTACAAGGAATGGGCATTATCACGCAGCTGATGAATATCATCTCTAGCTTCGTAAAAAATAGTACACGCTTAATTATTTCTACTGCTTCAACTGCAATTGGTGTAAACTTCTTACTTGGCGAACAATACTTATCAATCGTTTTAACAGGACAAGCATTCGCTAACAAATACGATGAAGTCGGTTTAGAACGTCGTAATTTATCACGAGTATTAGAAGATGCAGGTACAGTTATTAACCCGCTCGTACCATGGGGAGTAAGTGGCGTATTCTTATCGAACGTCCTCGGCGTTCCGACATTTGATTACGTTCCATTCGCAATCTTCTGTTTAGCTTGCCCGGTCTTAACAATTATTGTTGGTTTCACTGGATTTGGTCTTTCATGGAAGAAAGAAAAAACAGTACCAGTTTCATAATATATACGAAAAAAAGGATTACCGATTACGGTAATCCTTTTTACAATACTGTACTATCTATTCGCTTTCTTTCTTCTAAATAACATAAGTAATCCCGCTCCAACAAACGCCAGACCTGCTCCAATTGTAGAAGCAACACTTGTACCTGTTTTCGGTAAATCACGTTCTTCTTTACCTTCACTTACTTTCGTTGTTTCTTTTTCATTTTGATTATCTGTTGTAGTTTGTCCAGATCCCGCGTTGTTTCCATCTTGTTTTGGTTCATTAACAGTATTACCTTCATCCGTTGGTGGTGTCGTTGGATTTCCTCCGTTATTGCCTTCACCTGTTGGCGGTGCCGTTGGATTCTCTCCATTATTGCCTTCACCTGTTGGTGGTGTCGTTGGATTCTCTCCATTATTGCCTTCACCTGTTGGCGGTGTTGTTGGATTCTCTCCACCAGTTTCCTTATCATCATCGTTCTTCTTCGTTATATCAATTGCATATTTAGCAAATTCATTTTCAGATGGTCCAACATATGATATTTTCCCATCTTTCTTTATATACTTTTGTGCATTTGGTGAAGAATCGAATGTTGTATTTAATTTATCTGCAACAATCGGCTTAAATGTCCAGTTTTGATCGGCTGCTGGATCAATAACTGGTGTTTCTTGCATATACTTCACAATGATTTGACGTGTTTCATCTTGTGATTGGTATACAACTTCCCCTTTACTTACACCTGGGAACGTTTGGCTACTTCCACGATAGTTATTTGTAGCGACGATGAACTCTTGATTATCAGCTACTGGCTTCCCTTCATACGTCATATTTATAATACGATTCGTATTTGCATTTACAACTTTTCCATCTTTATCGTATTTCGCCGGTTGTGTTACATCAATTTCGTATTTTAAGCCATCTAAAATATCAAAGTTATATGTAGGATAGCCTATATTTACTAACGGCTGTTCTTCTGTTTTCTTTGAATCAATTTGATTAAACTGACCTGCAGACATTTCAAGCCATTCTTTCACTTGTGCCCCATTTACTTTTACAGCATATAACGTATTTGGATATACATATAAATCTGCCACGTTTTTAATTGCTAACGTTCCAGCAGGAATATCCGTATAATATGTAGCACCGTTTCGGCCCCCCGCTTTAAATGGTGCGCCCGCAGATAAAACTGGAATTCCTTTATATTTGCTATACTGTCCATTTTCAGCAAACAACTTTTCTACATACCATTTTTGTGCATTTGTCACAAGTTGTACAGACGGATCATCTTGTACTAATGAGAAATAACTATTAATTGGCGCTGTCGTTTTTCCTACAGCTGTATTGACATAATCAATTGTCGCTTGATGATCATCTTTAATTTCATTAACTAATTTTTGATCGGATTGTACTAATGGATTCCCTTTACTATCAGCAATCGGACGAAGTTGCGGCTTCGATTGCTCTTTTTGTATTTCCCATTTTCCATTTACCTTTTTCAATTGCATATCAATAATACCTAGGTTACTTCCAAAGACACCAGGCATTACAACTGGAACACCATTAAATACATCCTTCATTTCAGTATGTGAATGTCCCATTAATACTGCATCTACACCAGGAACTTCTGTTAAATAATACGACGCGTTTTCCATACCAACGTTGTATCCACTCTTATCAACACCGGAATGCGCTAGTGCAACGATAACATCTGCACCTTCTGTTTTCATTTTTGGCACCATTTTCTTCGCTGTTTCAACTATATCTTTTGCTTTCACTTTTCCTTCTAAATTCGCTTTATCCCAGTTCATAACTTGAGGTGGAACAAATCCCATTACGCCAATTTTCACTTTTTGTTTTTGACCTGATTCATCTTCTACTTCTTTTTCAAAAACATGATATGGTTTAAAGTAGTTTTGGTCGTTCTCTTCATTATTATCTTTATCATCCTTATAGACGTTTGAGTTAATAACTGGGAACTCTGTTTTACTAATTACTTTGTTTAAATAGTCTAAACCGTAGTTAAATTCATGATTCCCAAGAGAGATGACGTCATACTTCATTAAATTCATTACACGATATAATGGATGTGTATAACTAGGATCCACAGGCTTCTTCGGATCATTTATTTTATTCGCTACATAATCTCCAAGCGGTGTCCCTTGCAGTGCATCCCCATCATCGAATAGGACAGAGTTCTTCGCTTCTTCACGTGCTTTATTAACAAGTGTTGCAGTTTGCACGAGACCTACTTTATTATCTGTTTTCGTTTGATAATAATCGTAATTCATTAAGTTAACGTGAATATCTGATGTTTCTAAAATCCGTAAGTTAACTGTACTCTCCCCAGCTTTTTCCTCTGCTTGAGCTGTTGTTGGCAACACTTGCGGTGCTATAACGCCAATAGCAAGTGTTGCTCCAGCTAGCATTTTTTTTGACTTTTTCACAAAAAATCCCCCTTATACAATTACCCCAAAATAATGAAGTGAATCTCTATCAGTCTCTAACCACATACCTTTTTTCTTCTATTAGAGCGATAATCTTCACCTTATCTGACATTATCATATCTAAAGTGCTTTCATATCGTCAATATTTTTTGACACACTTCTACAAATTTTCTGTAAAGTTTTCATAAATATATAATATGCCCTTACATTGCTTATACTGCTGAATATGATACAATTACCAATTACAAGGAGGATGAATTTATGAAAAAAGTCATCTTAACAATTGTTTGTCTCCTCCTTCTAATCATTTCTTATTCTAATTTTGAAAAGAACGATGAGACAAAACAAAAAGAAAATGAAAGAAAAACAGAAAAAACATCTGCTCCCAGCTGGATTGATAAGCAAACGAATGATTCCTTTTATCACCTCGTATTAGGTGATTCACTTGCAAAAGGATATGGATCTACACAAGGGGGATTTGCCGAATTAGCTTCTAAACAATTAGAAGGACAAATTCATAAACCAATTACGGTAGAAAACCTCGGTGTAAATGGTCTCACTACAGATCGTCTCGTTAAAAAAGTCCAGTCAGAAGAAGTTCAACAAAAAATTAGGGAAGCAAATATAATTACTATTAATATTGGAGGAAATAATTTATTCCGCTTAAATCGTGATGTAGGTGTTATAGATGGTATTAAAATGTTAAATAAAGAAAAAGCCCGTTTTGAAACGGATGTAAAAAATATTGTAAAGACCGTTCGAGATCAAAATCCGAATGCTTTACTCATTCTATCTGAACTCTATAACCCTTTACAACTAGATGACTCCATCGCAAGTTATGCAGATATGTTTTTAGATGGTTGGAATGATTCTATTTATTCTATTTCAAAAGCACATCAACCGTCGATTGTTTTACCAATTCGCAAATTAATATCGAAGGATAAAAAAGATTTACTATTTGACCAAGTACACCCAAATGATAACGGTTATACGATTATTGCCAATATATTTACAAAGCAAGTGTTATCCTACAAATATTAAGGCTACCATGAAACAATTCTATTTTTATACCTTGTCTTTTTTGTTACAATGATAGTGGAAGGGGGCCGTTATATGGAATCACGCGAGTGGGAACGTATTGTTGATCATCTTCTTTCGCTAGTGCCTCTTTTTTATCGCAAATTTATGCTTCCTGGAGAGTTTTCTTCTCAAAGACATATGCCGCCATCACATACGCAAGTGTTACTGCTTTTGCATGAAAATGGTACATTAGCAGTTTCAGAAATTGGCAAGCGGCTAGCGATTTCACGGCCAAACATGACCCCTCTATTAAACAAACTTATTCAAGAAGAGCTAATAGAGCGTCATTATAGCGAAAAAGATCGAAGGGTCATTTTAATTTCCCTAACAACTGAAGGGAAAATGTTAGTAAGTCAGTATCAGCAATTCATTTTAGGCAAACTAAAAGAAAATTTTCAAACATTATCTGAGGAAGAGCGCGAAAAGCTCATTTATTCTCTTAAAACCATTCAAAATTTAATTTTGAAAACAAACGCATAAAGCTGCTTCTAAATAGAAGCAGCTTTATGATTCGTAATAATTACCATAGTATACATTTGAATACGGCCATGTCATTAAATACGGTTTTCGTTCTTGAACAAGTTGCTGCTCAGGCTGTTGCATTTGCTGTATTTGTTGTATTTGTTGCTGCGGATATACTCCGAATTGCTGTCTCACTCCAGTTACAGGATAATAATTTGTATATGGATATACTTGAGGTACATAGTAATAATACATTCATTCTCTCCCCCTTTTTCTTAAACATATTCAAAGGAGAAAATGAATGTGACATTCTTTATATTTGAACAAGTGGTTCTCTCACTTGTTTCTTTCTTTTCTTCAAACGTAACTTACGATTCTTTTCATATAAATAATGCACAACGAAATATGAAATTACCCCAAACACAATTCCTATTATCGTCATACCAATTAATACATATACTTCACTCTGTAATAAGCTCTTTAACATCGTAAAAATATGGCTCGAAAACAAATCTGATATCGTAAATGGTTCATGATGTATTTTCTGTACATGAAATGGGTAAATCATTTTTCCTAGCGCATAAGCAAACGGAAATAAAAATACTGGGAGAAACGATATTTTCCCAATAATATTACCAATGACTGCGGCTGGAAAAGATCCCTTTGCTAACCTGACAATTGGATAAAATATTAAATATACGAGCGATGCCGTATAAATCACCAACATTTCTAAACCAAATCCAATAGCAAAACCTAGCGACACTTTCTTTGCTCCTTCTGGCGATCGAAGTAACTTAAAATATTGAAACTTTAATATTCTCCACATCCGCTGAAAAAACGAATATGTTTTCTTAGTTGTTTTCAAATTCATCATCTCTTTAACTATATTTTTTTATCTAGTATGTCCTTACATGATATGAAAAACAAATTTAGTTTTCTCTTTTTATTATAAATGATATAGAGATAATTAACTAAATATACATCCGACATTTCCATATAAAAAAACCTCCCTTTTAGGAAGGCTCTTCTATATTTTTAAATAAACTCACTAATAAAGCTTTTTGCGCGTGCAACCTGTTACCAGCTTGCTCAAAAACGATAGACTGTGGCCCATCTATAATCTCTCCAGTTACTTCTTCTTCACGATGAGCAGGCAGGCAGTGCAGGAAACGATATGTTTGCTTCGCATGTATAACAAGCTCTTTATTTACTTGGAAAGGCTGGAATAAAGTATATTTTTCTGCTTCTCCTTCTTGGCCCATACTCATCCAAACGTCAGTATAAATAAAATCTGCTCCACTTACCGCTAATTCAGGATTATGCAAAATTTCAATTTCAGCCCCTGTTTCATCAGCAATCGCTAATGCTTTTTTAACAATTTCTTCATTCGGCTCATACCCTACGGGAGTTGCAACAGTCATATTCATTCCGACTTTTGCACTCGCTAGCAATAGTGAATGACATACATTATTCCCATCACCTACATAAGCTAATTTAACTCCTTTAAACGTATGAACTTCTTCATATATCGTCATTAAATCTGCCAATGCTTGGCAAGGATGATGATCATCAGTTAAACCGTTAATAACTGGGATACTGGACTCTTTTGCAAGCTCCTCTACATCCGCATGCGAAAATGTGCGTATCATAATTCCATCAATATAATGAGATAGTACTTTCGCAGTATCTGACACCGTTTCTCCTCTGCCAATTTGCATCTCTTTTCCACTTAAAAACATTCCATGTCCTCCGAGCTGTACCATTCCTGCTTCAAAAGAAACGCGAGTACGGGTTGAATGTTTATCAAAAATGAGACCTAATATTTTCCCTTGTAATAAAGGCTCCTGCTTGTTCTTTTTTAAATATATAGCGAACTCAATTAAAGAAATGATTTCTTCTTGCGTCAATTCTTCTAACGTTAAAAGATCTTTCGTATTTAATTTCGGTACTTGTACAGTTGACATGAAATTTCCCCCTTATATTATTGATGCATTTTTTGTACAAACCACTCTTTTTATCATATATATTGCCTGTTCTAGCTCTTCATTCGTTACAATAAGTGGTGGTAATAGTCTTATAACATTAGGCCCTGCTTGTAATACGAGAAGTCCTGCTTTTTCTAGTTGTTCTATGACATTTGCAACCTCATGCTTGCATTCGATTCCAATCATAAGTCCCTTACCACGAATATTTTGAACACATTCAACGTGTCGTAATTCTTCTTGCAATTTCTTTAATACGTACTCGCCCTTTTCCTGTACCTCTTTAAAAAACGATTGTTCCTTAATGAATTGCAATACTTCTTTCGCTGCAGTCATAGCAATATAATTCCCACCGAAAGTTGAACCGTGTGACCCGGCAGTAAAAGAAGAACCTAGTTCTTTTCGGCCAATCATCGCTCCAACTGGAATACCATTCCCAAGCGCCTTTGCGATGGTAACGATATCAGGAACTATTCCCATTTGCTCATAAGCGAATAGTGTTCCTGTTCTGCCTATTCCAGTTTGTACTTCATCTATAATAAAAAGAGCATTGTACTGGTTACATAGTTTTTCAATTTCCTTCAAAAAGGATGGATCAGCTAATATTACTCCTCCTTCTCCTTGAATAACTTCTACCATTACCGCCGCAACTTCTTCATTCATTACTTCCTCTAATGCTCATATGTCGTTAAATGGTATATGTAAAAAAGACGGAAGTAATGGACCGAATCCTTCTTTCACTTTATCTTGCCCTGTTGCACTCATCGTTCCAAATGTTCTCCCGTGGAAAGATTGCTCACATGTTACTACGAGAGATTTTCCAGTATGCTTACGTGCTAGCTTTAAAGCCGCTTCATTTGCCTCCGCCCCGCTATTACAAAAAAACACATGATCTAATGCTGTATCTTCTGTTAATAATGATGCGACCTCTTCTTGTAAGGAGTTCGTAAATAAGTTAGATATATGCCATATAGTTCTAAGTTGCTTTTCTACTGCCTTTACAACCGTAGGATGACAATGTCCTAAGTTACATACTCCAATACCAGAAGTGAAATCTAAATATTGCTCACCACTTTTATCAATAACTTTCGCCCCATTGCCCTTTAGAAATTCAATTTCTCTTCTTCCATATGTTTGAAAAAGATGGCTTGTCATACGATACTCACTCCTTTTGTTACCGTAGTTCCAACACACTCTCCTGTAACTTCAGTAAAATCCTTTGTACCATTTACGATACTAGCCTTTTTCACTCCCATTTTTAACGATGTAAGTGCCGCCTGTACTTTCGGAATCATTCCACCTGTGATGACGCCTTGTTCTATAAAAGTAAGAATTTCATATTCATCCGTTTTCTTTACCAATCTTCCTTCGTGTAATACTCCATCTACGTCCGTTATAAAAATGAGTTCTTTTGCAGATAGTGCGGCTGCAATTCCAGCTGCAGCGGTATCTGCATTTATGTTATAAACCTCATTACCATTTATCCCAATTGGGGCAATGACAGGAATATAATTCATATCTATCAACCCTTTCAATAGGGCTGTTTCTACATAACTTACTTCTCCTACATATCCTATCGCTTCGCCAACAGGTTGAACTTGAAGTAAATTACCGTCACATCCTGAAAGCCCCACCGCAAGTAAATCATGTTTTTGTAAATTCATTACGAATTTTTTATTCGTACTTCCGCATAGCACCATTTGAACAACATCCATAACCTCTTTCGGCGTTACTCTTAATCCATCTTTCTTTTCTATCTCGATATTAGAGTCTTCTAACTTGGCATCAATTTCTGGGCCACCGCCATGGACAATAACAACCTTATACTTATTTTGCAATTTCTTTATACAATCAAAAAAGACACTATTTAATCGATTCAACATGCTACCGCCACATTTAACTACAATATAATCACTCATCTTCTCTCTCCTTATGTACGATAACAAGCATTTATTTTCACATATTCATAACTTAAGTCGCAGCCCCAAGCTGATCCCGTTTCATCTCCTAAATGTAAACACACATCAATTTTTATTTCATGTTCTTGTAATTTCTTTGTCATTTCCTCTTCAGAAAACATTTGAGGCTCACTATTTTTTAATACGGCGATAGATTGAAGAGTGATATCAATTGTATTTGGGTTAATAATTACTTCACTCTGTCCAGTACTACTAATAATTCGTCCCCAATTTGGGTCCTCACCGTATATCGCTGTTTTCACAAGACTGGAACCGACTATTTGTTTTGCAATTTTCTTTGCTTCTTCATTTGTTCTAGCCCCTAACACGTTTACTTCTATTAACTTCGTAGCACCTTCACCATCTTGTGCAATTTTTTTCGCTAAATCTTCACATACCTTTTGTAAAGCAACTACGAAAGTTTCCCAGTCTTCATGTTCCATATTCATCGTTTTCGTTTCTGATAATCCACTTGCCATAACGATGACCATATCATTTGTAGAAGTATCTCCGTCCACCGTAATTTGATTAAACGTATGATTCGTAATTTGTGATAATGCTGTTTGCAATACTTCATGCTCTATATTGGCGTCTGTTGTAATAAAACTAAGCATCGTTGCCATATTCGGTTTGATCATCCCTGATCCTTTTGCGACCCCAGCAATGATCACTGCTTCCCCATCAATTATCATCTCATAGCAAGTTTCTTTCGTTATAAGATCTGTCGTTAAAATTGCTTCACAAAAAGAATAAGCTTCACTTACTTCCTTTGTTGGCACAAGAGATTCAATTCCCTTTCGAATGATATCCATCGGTAAAGGCACTCCAATTACACCTGTTGAAGCGACTGCGACGTACTTTTCTTTTACTCCAAAGTGTTCCGCTCCTAATGTTCGCATCTCATAAGCATCTTGCAATCCTTTCATCCCCGTACAAGCATTTGCATTGCCGCTATTTACAACAATTGCTTGTAATTTCCCTTCTGCTGCTATGCTATCCTTCGTTACTTGCAACGGCGCTGCTTGTATTTGATTTGTTGTATACACAGCGGCACATGATGCTGGCACCTCACAAACGATTGCACCCATATCCTTTTTCACCTTTTTCAGACCATTTGCAGTACCGATTGCCAAAAAGCCTTTTGGTGTAACAATTGAACCATTTGCTAATTTTGTAATAGACGATGCTTTAATCATAATTTCCCCCTTATGGATAAAGCGGCATATGTTGTAAACCCGTTGTCTCTTCTAGTCCCGCTAATAAATTTGCATTTTGAACTGCTTGCCCTGCCGCACCTTTCATCATATTGTCTATAACAGAAACGACCGTAACTCTTTCTGTTCTTTCATCGTAAGCTATCCCAATATCACAATAATTTGAGCCTCTTACTTCTTTCGGACTTGGAAATTCTCCTTGCGAGCGAACTCGAACGAAAGCTGAGTATTCATACGTTTCTTCATACAACTTTTGAAGTTGCTCTATTTTCATTTCCTCTTTCACTTTCGCATAAAGTGTAATCATAATCCCTCGTGATATCGGTATTAAATGTGTACTAAACGTGATTGGCTTCGTTTCACGATTCCACTCTGCAAGCATTTGCTCAATCTCAGGAACGTGCTGATGCTGATTAACTTTATAAATGTGTAAGTTATCGTATAACTCAGGAAAGTGAGTCATTGTTGTTGGCGTTTTGCCCGCTCCAGATACTCCTGATTTCGCATCAATAATAATCGAAGCTTCTTCAATCATGCCGCTACGTACTAACGGCGCTACCGCTAATAATGCAGCTGTAGCAAAACATCCTGGGTTTGCAATTAAATTTGCATTTTGGATCTCATGCCTTTTCCATTCACTTAATCCATATACTGCTTTCCTAAGAAGTTCTTCCTGTGCAGCTGGCCTTTTATACCACAATTCATATGACGAGGGATCTATCATACGAAAGTCTCCAGATAGGTCAATTACTTTTAAACCTACTGCCAATAATTTTGGTGTTAACTCTGCCGATACTCCCGCTGGAGTTGCTAAAAATACAATTTCAGCTTCCTTCTCTATTTTCTCCGCATCAATTTCTTGTAACGTATGGACAAGAACATTTCGAAAATGCGGGTATACATTTGTTATAAATTCACCAACTTGTGAAAAAGAATGGAGAGATGCTATCGAAAAATATGGATGTTGCTCTAATAACCGAATTAACTCAATACCTCCATATCCAGTTGCTCCAATAATTGCGACTTTCATAAGCTCCTCCTCATATCTATTCTTTAAATTAAGTTTGATTATAATATTGCATAATTATAAAGTCAATTAAATATTTATAATTTTTAAAAACTTCAAAATATTAATCTCGCTATAAAAGCAATATATACAAGTGGATTTTTATGCAAAAATAGTGCATAGTAGTATTTTCATTTCACTTCAAGTATAATAAAACGATACATGTATACATACAGGCGGGGAAAAACATGAATAAAAAATTAATTGAGAAAATGATTATAAAAAGTTTTCGGCAATATCAATGTAATCCTGTTTCAAAAGAGGATCAGGAAATGCTAATTAAACATATTCAAATGATAATTCATTCAAATACTGAAATTGATGTATACGAGGCTGTTGAGGATATCGTTTACGATTATGTGACTGGAAAATAAAAAATAGGAGATTTCCATATGGAAATCTCCTATTTTTTACTTAATGATTTGCCTGCAACGCGTTCAAATAAACCTGGGAATAATGCGTAGAGCTTTGGCCCCATTCCCATCCACTTCGGCAAGTTTACTTCACGTTTTTTCGTTTGCATCGCCTTTACGATTTGTTCTGCTACATATGTTGGTTTTAACATGTAACGTCCCATATTTTTCACATATGTACCTGATTGATCGGCTATTTCAAAAAAGTTCGTATCTATCGGTCCTGGGTTAATTGCTGTTACATATACATTTGTGTTAGATAACTCCATACGTAAACTATTCGTAAATCCTAATACAGCGTGTTTTGTTGCTGCATAAGCACTCGACTTCGGAGTTGCAATTTTTCCAGCCAATGAAGCAATATTAATAATTTGTCCTTCGTTCCTTTTTACCATATTAGGTAATACCGCTTTCGTACAAGCTACTAATCCAAATACATTTACTTGAAACATATCCTTTACTTCATCCATTGAAGCATCTTCAAACGTTTTAAAAATACCAAACCCAGCATTATTTACCAATATATCAATACGTCCTACTTCTTGTAATACCTTTGAAAAAACAGATTGTACTTTCGTTTCTTCACTTACATCTAATACATAGTAATAGCAAGGCGTATTATAAGTTACTTTAATTTTGTCTGCTAATGCTTGTAGCTTCTCTTCTGTTCGAGCCATTAATACCGGCGTCGCCCCTTGCTCTGCAACCTGCTCTCCAATTCCACTAGAAGCACCTGTAATGACGATTACTTTTTCTTGTAAACGTCCCGTCATTGCTGTCACCTACTTTGCATAATAAATCAATTGTTGTGAAGATTCATCAATCATCACCTGTTGATTATATGCTAAAAAGTCTAATTGTCCAACAGTTTCTGAGATAGTAAGTGGTAATTGCTCTTTATATAATACCGGAAATAGTTTTACACACACCTCAAATGCTGTCATTGGCTTTTCCTTTAATAGTTCAAGCACTTTAAAAGCACGTGTCTCTTGCTTTTGTAATCTTGTTTCAATAAGTTGTTTCACATTCAGAACATCTTCCCCATGCCCTGATAAAATCCGTGAAATATTCATTTCACTTAAACGTTTTAGCGTTTGATTGTACTGCAATAAAGGATGCGCTCTTTCTGTTTGCCCTTCATATGGTGGTTCTAATATTGGATTTGAAGAAATATGACTAATGAGAGCATCCCCACCAATTAATATTCCATCAGATTCTCTATATAATGAAATATGAGTGGAAGCATGACCCGGGGTTTCAATCACTGTAAATCCAGGTAACGAATCTATACGATCTCCCTCTCTCACGGTATGTGTTAACGATCTATTACAAGAATATTTAAGTGTCTTCGTCGTCAATAACGCCTCACCATTCAGAAATACTGCTGGAACGCCGAACTGCAAGGCTGTCTCTTTAAAAAATTCATGATACCTCTTTAAAAATTCAGCATTCTGTGTAATCCACGGTTCATTCCAAGGATGTCCGATAATCTTTACTTTTTCAGAAAATGTATTTAAAAGTCCGCAATGATCCGCATGGTGATGCGTAATCACTACCGTTTCAATATCTTCTATCTTATATCCTAATGCACCTAATTGACTTTCTAGTGCTTTCTTTGCTTCTTCTGTATTTGTCCCTGTATCAATTAACGTTAATGTTTCTCCCTCAACTAAAAACACATTCACTGTCTCAACTGCAAATGGAACAGGAATCTCCATTCGATGAATCGCCGTCATGCTTAGCCCCCCCTGTCTTTTTCCGGTTCAAAAATGAATACCTCTTCAGTTTACAACTTCCCTATAAATTTGTCATTATTTTCAGATAAAAAGAGGTCTTTTCCATAAAAAAACGAATGTATGTACATTTATAAGTATTTCTAACCAAATTTAAAGGAGGCACATCATGTCTATGCAAAACATTTCCTTTCTCGGTGCAGGCTCTATTGCCGAAGCGATTATTGGTGGCTTATTAAACGCAAATGTTGTTAAGGGAGAACACGTCACTGTAAGTAATCGTTCTAACGAGACAAGATTACAGGAGTTACATAAAAAATACGGTGTCAAAGGTACACATAATAAAAAGGAATTACTTGCTGATGCAAATATTCTTTTTCTAGCTATGAAGCCAAAAGATGTCGCAGAAGCGGTTATTCCTCTTAAAGAATACATAAATAATGACTTGCTTATTATTTCGTTATTAGCAGGTGTTTCTACTCATTCAATTAGAAACCTACTTCAAAAAGACGTTCCGATTATTCGTGCAATGCCAAATACATCTGCAGCCATTTTAAAATCCGCTACCGCTATCTCACCTTCAGAACACACAACGGAGGAACATATTCGCACTGCAACATCTTTATTTGAAACGATTGGTCTCGTCTCTGTTGTAGAAGAAGAAGATATGCATGCTATCACTGCATTATCTGGAAGTGGACCAGCTTATATTTATTACGTGGTAGAGGCACTGGAAGAGGCAGCAAAAAAAATTGGTTTAAAAGAAGATGTTGCAAAATCTCTTATTCTTCAGACGATGATTGGTTCTGCTGAAATGCTAAAAGCAAGCGAAAAACACCCTTCTATTTTGCGAAAAGAAATTACTTCTCCTGGCGGAACAACTGAAGCAGGTATTGAAGTATTAAAGGAGCATAATTTTCAACAAGCATTAATCTCATGTATTACACAAGCAACGAAACGATCACACGATCTTGGAAAAACATTAGAAGAAATAGCAAAAGAAAAATAAAAAACGGAGCTCAACTTTATTTGAGCTCCGTTTTTACTTTAATCATATGATATGCTTTTAGTTATTACTCTTACCAAAAATCTCTTCTTGCAAACGACGACCTGTCGGTGTTGCTGCAAGGCCACCTTCTGCTGTTTCACGAAGTGCTACTGGCATCGTTTGTCCAATTCTAAACATCGCCTCAATGACTTCATCACATGGAATTGTACTAGTTACACCAGCTAATGATAAATCAGCTGAAATCATGGCATTCGCAGCTCCTGCTGCATTACGTTTTACACAAGGTACTTCTACAAGCCCTGCAACAGGATCACATACTAAACCAAGCATATTCTTTAATGAAATCGCCATCGCTGTAGCTGCTTGATCTTGTGTTCCACCAGCCATCTCAACTGCTGCTGCAGCTGCCATTCCACTTGCTGAACCTACTTCAGCTTGGCAACCTCCTGCCGCGCCAGAAATACAAGCATTATTCGCAACAACCATACCGAAAGCTCCTGCTGTAAATAAAAATTCAATCATTTCTTCGCGTGTCGGCTGTAATTTTTCTTGCAGTGCAAACAGTACACCTGGCACTGTTCCAGCAGATCCTGCTGTTGGTGTTGCACAAATAATTCCCATCGCCGCATTTACTTCATTTGTCGCAACAGCTTTACTCACTGCGTCCAAAATCGTATCTCCAGATAAGCCTTTTCCACTCTGCATATACGCTTGGACTTTCACAGCATCCCCGCCAGTTAAACCAGTCGGTGATTTTACACCACGAATACCGCGTTCTACTGCTTGTTCCATCACGACTAAGTTCTTTTCCATTCCAGCAATTACTTCTTCACGTGAGATATTTCTTGTTTGCATTTCACATTGAATCATAATTTCTGCGATTTTTACATTTTGCTCTTTAGCTTGCGCCACTAGTTCCGCTGCGTTCCGAAACATGGTGTGTCCCCCCTGCAATTAATCCATAATAGTTACTTGACAAATATTTTGTTGCCCATTTATTTCCGCAATTACTTCATCTGCTAATAATTCATCTGTTTCAATGACCATAAGCGCTCTTCTTCCTTTTTCTTTACGAGAAACACTCATTGTACTTATGTTAATCTCATGCTTAGCAAGGATTGAAGCTACAGCTGCGATAGCACCAAAGCGATCGTTATTTACAATAAGTAGTGCTGGACTCGTGCCTGTTAATTGAAGATCGAATCCGTTTAATTCTACAACTTCAATTTTACCGCCACCAATTGAGCAAGCAACAACTTCAATTTCCTCTTCACCTTTATACAGACGAATTTTCGCTGTATTTGGATGCGGAGCATTTGCATCTTCTTCAATGAATTCCACTTCAATCCCGCGTTCTTTTGCAATATCTAACGCACTTGGAATACGTAAATCATCTGTTTCAAATCCTAGTATTCCACCGATTAGCGCTACATCCGTACCGTGACCACGGTATGTTTTTGCAAATGAACCATATAATGAAATGCTAACTCTCTCTGGTTCATGACGAAACAGCTGACGAGCAACTTGCCCCATTCTTGCCGCGCCTGCTGTATGTGAACTTGATGGACCAATCATAACCGGACCAATAATATCAAACACTGAGCGATACTTCATCATAACTCCCCCTAAACCTCTATGAAAAAATTATTTACTATTCTATTAAGCTACCGAATCGGTTGCTGTTCCAGTCGTACCACGAATTTGTTCCGCTGTAAGAATTGGATAGTTTTTGAATAACAGTGAAGCAATATATCCTGAAATAATACCAGTTATAATAATAAATAAGAAACTTAGCATTACCTGCATTTAAAAATAATATAAGATAGTCCACAATAAAGTCTGGTAGCAATCCAAAGTTTAACACAGAACCCCTTACAAGCATAGCATAAACAAGTGAAACTCCCATTGCTTTCATACCTTTTGATATTTTAAAGCTAAAAAGTGAAAAAAGACTTAGTACAAATAATAGTAATATCCTTCCTATTATAATTTCCATGTTGCTCTCTCACGATTTAGTCAACTTCACTTGTTATGACAAATGGCTAAAACGCATGTAGCCTACAATAAATTATAATCTGCCCTCATTATAGCTTGTTTTTAATAAAACGCTTACTTTTAATGAATTTTAAAAGTTCTGAATAAAAATCCATTTTCGCTACTTGTACCACTCGTATGTCGTCTGACTTATATAACAGTTTTTCTAAATGATCGGTATTATGTATTTTTATCCTATATCTTCACATCATTAAAACTTTCTGTGTCATCCTATATAAAAATAAAATGATAACAGTTTTATTTTTAATTTTTTTTAGAAATAAAAAAAAATGGCAACCTATCGTCACCATTTTTTCACAACATTCTTATCTTTCTACTGGAAATGATTTTAAATCCGTAGCTATTTCTGTATTAGAAAATAGCTCTCTTGCCTCTTTCAATAATTCCTTATATGTATCTCCTTGATAACGAGAACTAATATGAGTCAATATTAAGCGTTTTGCATTTGCCTGAAGTGCAATACTCGCAGCTTGCTTAGATGTGGAATGAAAATAATCATACGCTTGTTGTTCATCTTCTGCCGCAAAAGTCGCTTCATGAACAAGTACGTCAGCATCTTGCGCAAGCTCTCTACTCGCTTCGCAATATCGTGTATCGCCTAAAATTGTAATAACTCTTCCTTTTTGAGGCGGGCCAATAAAATCTTTTCCATCTAACACTGTGCCATTCTCTAATTCAACTACTTCACCATCTTTTAAGCGTTTAAAAACTGGACCAGGTTTCACACCCATTCCCAGTAACTTATCCACTAAAAGAGCTCCCTGTATATCTTTCTCTACAATTCGATATCCGAAGCATTCAATTCCATGTGATAACCTTTTTGTTTCTACACAAAATTCATTATCCTCAAACACAATACCTTCTTCCGTAATCTCAACGATTTCAAGTGGATATTTAACATGTGTCGTACTTACTAATAATGCCACTTCAATAAATTGTTTAATTCCTTTTGGTCCGTACACTGTTAATTTTGTTGTTCCACCTTGAAACGAACGGCTACCCAATAAACCCGGCAATCCAAAAATATGATCGCCATGTAAATGCGTAATAAATATTTTTTCAATGCGGCGTGGACGTACAGACGTATGTAGTATTTGATGTTGCGTCGCCTCGCCACAGTCAAATAACCAAGTCTGTCCTCGTTCTTCTAACAACTGCAAAGCAATTGCTGAAACATTCCTTCCTTTTGAAGGAACACCTGCACCAGTCCCTAAAAATACAAATTCCACTTTCTTTCCTCCAGCTCTTTATATAATCTATCTTTCATCTTACGGAATGTTATTTCAAATGGCAAATTGAATTTGTATAACCAATCATCTAGACAACTATATAACACGAACGTTATACTTAAAAAATTTAGCTATCGTTCGTATTTTGCGGTAAAATGATTGTACTACATTTTAAGGGAGCGTTTTATTATGAAAGAAGTATTTCGTTTACAAACTGATTTTTCATCTTCATTTGATCGCTGGGTAAGTTCTTTCGTTTCTGATCACCCAGCACAATTAGAATGGACGACTTTAAAAGAATTAATCCATGAATATACAACATCACATACAAATGAGACGTTACCAACATATATTTCTTCAGCTTTAACATATTACGCACAACGCGTTTCAACAACAAGTAACTCAGAAATTGTTATTTTTGAAAATCCTACAATCTCATAATCTATAATAAAAAGCACTGTAATCAGTGCTTTTTATTTATGTTCATTAAAGTATTTATTTTCCCGCCTTATTTCAAAAAACTCCGCTTATTTCCTACTATATAGCCATCATAAATCTATTTGATTTTTCAAAAAAAATAGATTGAAAAGATATTGACACTACGATTTTACAGTGCTAATATTCAACGTGTAATTGAATATGGTCTCTGTTAGGTGAGGCTCCTGTATAGAGAAACGCTGCTGCCCAAAAATGTCGAGAGACGCCAATGGGTCAACAGGAAAGGTCGGAATGAAGGCCTTTCTTAACGTAGCTGGTTTCAGTACCTATGCTATACAGTGCTAAAACTCAACGAGGGAGAGGTGCGTATGTTTTGTCATACACAAAAACTGTTTTTATCTATGTTTACTAACAGTCTTTGTTGTTGACTCTTTTTGACTACGAATTCAGACCTTTACTCGTTTTGAGTAAAGGTCTTTTTTATATCTTTATGCACCCTACTATGAAACAAACATAGCATATTCAGAAACTATTAAATTGTACGGAGGTGAGGAACAGTGTCAAGTGATGATTCGGCCCAGATACCCATATGTTTTACATTTATATTTCATCATGTAGGTAGGAAAGAAGCTGTTCCTCCCTGTTTAAAATAGTCGAGTAACAGATTGTTTCCTCCTTCATGAAAAGGAGGAACTACCAATGTTAAATTTACAAAAACAAGAAACGAAGCATGCTTACGATCAAGATAGCATGAAAGCAAATAACGAATTATTAGTGGAAGTTGCAACACAGGATGTAAACTCTGCGTTAAAACTCTTAGAAACAACACAAGATGGACTCTCTAAACAAGAAGCGTCTCGTAGACTTTCTTTATATGGTCCGAACGAAATCGCTCATAATAAAACATTGCCGTGGTACATTCAATTTCTGCTGGCATTTAAAAATCCATTTATTTTTGTTTTGTTAGCTCTTGGAGCACTCTCTTTTTTCACAGATGATATACAAGGAACAATTGTCGTATCTGTAATGGTACTGCTAAGTGCAACGATTCGCTTTTTACAAGAATTCCGCTCTCAGAAAGCGGCGGATAAGTTAAAGGCTATGGTTCGAACAACTGCGAGTGTCTTTAGAATAGATGGATTTGTACACGAAACAAAAAACGTAACAAATTTAAATCGAAATTACACAACAGAAATTCCAATTGAAGAACTTGTACCTGGCGATATTATTTCACTTTCAGCTGGTGATATCGTGCCAGCTGATGTGCGTATTTTATCCGCAAAAGATTTATTTGTTAATCAGTCTTCTTTAACCGGGGAAGCACTTCCTGTAGAAAAATACGAAAACTGCTACCATACGGAAAATAAACATATATTACCGAAAAACATGAAAAAAAATTACAATCCGCTCGATATGGAAAACCTTTGCTTTATGGGTACAAATATTGTTAGCGGTAGCGCAAAAGCTGTTGTTGTTTCAACTAGTACGGATACGTATTTCGGCTCTTTAGCAAAAAAGGTTATCGGAAAACGTGCAGAAACAAACTTTGATAAAGGCGTAAACAAAGTAAGTTGGCTCTTAATCACATTCATGCTTATTATGGCACCCATTGTCCTTCTCATTAATGGATTCACAAAAGGAGATTGGCAAGAAGCTTTTTTCTTTGCTATTGCTGTTGCAGTTGGCCTTACACCTGAAATGCTGCCAATGATTGTAACTGCTAATTTAGCTAAAGGCGCCGTGAACATGTCTAAACAAAAAGTAATTGTAAAACAGCTCAACTCAATTCAAAACTTAGGTGCTATGAACATTCTTTGCACAGATAAAACTGGAACTTTAACAGAAGATAAAGTTGTCCTAGTTCGTCATTTAGATCCTAACGGAAATGAATGCGATCGTGTATTACACTTTGCCTATTTAAATAGCTTCTATCAAACTGGATTGAAAAATTTAATAGATAAAGCTGTTATTGAACATACAGAGGAGAACCATAAATTTGATCCATCAGCTTTTCAAAAGCTAGATGAAATTCCATTCGATTTTGCTCGGCGTCGCATGTCTGTCATCGTGAAAAATATTTTAGGTGAACATACAATGGTTTGTAAAGGTGCCGTAGAAGAAATTTTATCAATTTGTAACTACACTGAAGTTGATGGACAAATTGTCCCTCTCACTGAAGAAATGAGAGTAAATGTAAAACATCTTAGCGAAACTTTAAATAGTGAAGGAATGCGTGTCATCGCTGTAGCATACAAGAACGATAACAAACCTTATCATAAAGCTTATGCAGTACAAGATGAATCCGCTATGATCCTTACTGGATATATCGGCTTTTTAGATCCACCTAAACCATCTGCTGCTTCTGCAATTCAAGCATTGCAAAAACATGGCGTACAAGTGAAAATCTTAACAGGCGATAACGAAATTGTTACAAAAAAAGTTTGTAAAGAAGTGGGATTAAATATAGGTGAGCCTGTCCTCGGTTACGAAATTGATTCTTTACCAGATAAAACATTAGCAACACTGGCAGAAGAAACAACAGTGTTCGCAAAACTAAATCCAATGCAAAAGTCCCGCATCATTCGCGTATTGCAAGGTAATGGTCATACTGTAGGTTATATGGGGGATGGTATTAACGATGCCGTTGCACTACGTGATGCTGATGTTGGAATATCTGTTGATACTGCTACTGACATTGCAAAAGAATCTTCCGATATTATTTTACTTGAAAAAAGTTTAACTATATTAGAAGCAGGTATTTTAGAAGGACGCACTACTTTCGGCAATATTTTAAAATATATAAAAATGACAGCTAGCTCTAACTTTGGAAATGTATTTAGTGTATTAGTGGCAAGTGCTTTCATTCCATTTTTACCGATGCTTGCAATTCATCTCTTAATTCAAAACTTACTTTATGATATTTCACAGCTTTCAATCCCATGGGATAAAATGGATAAGGAATTTCTAGAGAAGCCTAGAAAATGGGATACTGCAAACTTGCGTAACTTCATTATTTGCATCGGTCCAATTAGCTCTATATTCGATATTATCACATTCGTTGTCATGTGGAATGTGTTCGGTGCAAATACACCTGGAGAACAATCGCTATTCCAATCTGGTTGGTTTGTCGTTGGGTTGCTAACTCAAACATTAATTGTCCATATGATTAGAACACAGAAAATTCCGTTCATTCAAAGTACAGCATCAATACCAGTTCTTATATTAACCGCTTGTATTATGGCAATCGGAATTTACATTCCATTCTCACCACTTGGTGCAGCAATTGGTTTACAAGCATTACCACTAAGCTACTTCCCGTGGCTCATAGGAATATTATTAGGTTATGCTTTCTTAACACAATTCCTGAAAAAGCTTTATATTAAAAAATTCCACAGCTGGTTGTAAAAATGAGAATGAGTGGGTATTTCTCACTCATTCTCAAAAAATATAACATGTACTTATATGTATGGAGGTAACCATGATGATATGGTATGACATCGTATTAAGGTTATTTATAGCAATTATTGTAGGAGCTTGCATCGGAATGGAAAGACAATGGAGACATCGAATGGCTGGATCCTCTCTTCCATCTAAAAAAGAAGGGTTTAAATCTCTAAAACCTTCTACATAAACTTATTTTCTAATTTTTGCTGAAACGACTTTTCTTGCTGACGCAATAATTGACTACCTCTCTGTAAAAGAGGTGTTCCATACTTTTCATTAATTTGATCAATAACAGCAAGTAACGGCTCTTCTTTCGCATCTTCTTCGAATGAAAACAAATCTAACTGTTTCACTGATTCTGTCTTCCACTCTAATTCAGTAGCTGTAACACCTAACAGACGAACAGAATCACCATCCCAGTGTTGCTTCCATAAACGTGATGCTGCTTGGAAAATAACCCGTTCTTCCCATATTGCATTTTTCAATTGTTTACTCCGTGTTACCGTGCGACGATCATGGTATTTAATCATAATTTGAATGTTATAACTAACGAGAGTTCGTTTTTGTAGCCTTTTGCTTACTGATTTCGATAATCTTTCTAACATATCAAGTAATTCTTTTTCTTCGTCCATATCCTTTGAGAAAGTCATCGAATTTCCAACGCTTTTATGTTGTCCCATTTGATTCGGATCAACTTCCCTGTCATCCATACCTTTTGCACGTTTTTGTAAATCAACACCGTGCTTTCCAATTTTAGCGCGAATGATATGCTCGTCTCCTTTTGCTAACTGTTCAATTGTATGTATATGAATGTCTTTTAGTTTTTCAGCTGTTTTCTCTCCGATTCCATGCATCTCTGCAACTGATCGTGGCCAAATAATTTCTGGGATATCACGTTTTCGAAGTACTGTAATTCCAAGAGGTTTTTTCATATCTGAAGCAGTCTTTGCTAGGAAAAGGTTTGGGGCAATCCCAATGCTACATGGAAGCTGTAACTCTGTTAGTAACGCTTGTTGAATCATCTTCGCTATTTCAAGAGGCGAACCGAGCGCATAGCAATCTGTAATATCTAAATACCCTTCATCTATAGAAAACGGTTGTATTTTTTCTGTAAAACGGGAAAGAATTTGAAACATTTGAAATGAAGCTTCTCGATATAATGTAAAATTAGGGTGCCTCACAACTAATTGCGGGCATAATCGCTTCGCTTCCCATAGAGGCATCGTCGTACGTATTCCATATTCTCTCGCCTCATAACTACATGTTATGATAATCCCTTTTCTCTCTTTTTCATTCCCCGCAATCGCTAATGGCTTTCCTTGTAATGATGGGTCATGAGCAATTTCGACAGATGCGAAAAAACAATTCATATCTACATGTAAAATAACACGTCCATTTTTCGGATACATTTCTCGCATACTACTCACCCCTTAAAGAACATTTGTTCCTTCATTATATCAAATTTCTTTACACGTTATAATAATTATTGGCTTTTCTCTATCTATTTTTTGCTATACTGTACGTAACAAATGGATATTATTGTAAAGGAGGTGAATCGTTATGAAACAACATAATAAACTCAATTATGTATTTATTATTATTATAGTAATCCTTGCGATTAATTATTTGTTACTTCCCCTTTTTAACATTAACATTTACGCTTTAGGAATCTTCTCTCATTTCATACGTTTTGCAACAACTTATGTACTTCCGTGGGTCTTCTTATATTGGCTTATCCGCCTTGTGAAAGCAATTGAATCAAAATAAAAAAAGACGTGTAAACCATAATTGGTTCACACGTCTTTTTGACTTTATTACTTACTTCGCTACTTCTTCGATAATAGCTACAACTAATTCTGCTGTTTTCGCTAATTCTTCAACAGGAATTTTTTCATTTGTTGTATGAATTTCTTCATAACCAACTGCTAAGTTAACTGTTGGGATACCATGTCCTGCGATTACGTTCGCATCACTTCCGCCACCACTTTGGTGAAGAGAAGGCGTACGACCAATGTTTTCAGCTGCACGTTTCGCAACTTCTACAACGTGATCGCCAGCAGCAAACTTAAATCCTGGATACATAACGTTTACTTCAACGTCTGCATGACCACCCATTTCTTTTGCAGTTGTTTCAAATGCTTCTTTCATTTTTGCAACTTGTGCTTCCATTTTCTCATTTATTAAAGAACGAGCTTCTGCAAAGATTTGAACATGATCGCAAACGATATTTGTTTGTGTACCACCTTCAAAACGTCCAATATTTGCAGTTGTTTCAGAATCGATACGACCAAGTGGCATCTTTGCGATTGCTTTTGCTGCGATAGTAATTGCAGATACACCTTTTTCTGGTGCTACGCCAGCATGAGCTGTTTTCCCGCGAATAATCGCATTCACTTTCGCTTGTGTTGGCGCTGCAACTACAATTTCACCAACTTTTCCATCACTATCTAATGCATAACCATATTTTGCTGTAATGCGCTCGCGATCTAACGCTTTTGCGCCAATAAGACCAGATTCTTCTCCAACTGTAATAATAAATTCAATTTTACCATGAGGAATGTTTTTCTCTTTTAAGACACGAATTGCTTCAAACATAGATGCTAATCCAGCTTTGTCATCGGCTCCTAAAATTGTAGTACCATCTGATACGATATATCCATCTTTAATAGAAGGCTTAATTCCATTACCAGGAACTACTGTATCCATATGAGAAGTGAAATAAATTGTATCAACACCGTCTTTTGTTGCTGGTAAAGTACAAATTAAGTTACCTGCACCATGACCAGTCACACCCATCGTGTCATCCTCAAATACTTCTACACCTAAAGCAGTAAATTTCTCTGTTAACACTTTGCAAATTTCTGCTTCAAATTTTGTTTCAGAATCTACTTGTACTAACTCCATAAATTCATTTACTAAACGTTCTTGATTAATCATAAGACTGCGCCTCCTGCACTACCATTATGTATGTAACAACATTAATTATAACAGAATTTCGCAAAAGTTTCGAAATACAAGACAAAAAACAGATGGTTAACACATCTAGATACCCATCTGCCTTCTATTACTCGTTTAACAATACCCAGCGCATATGATCTTCCCAGATGCCATTTACCATTAGCATTTTTCGAGATACACCTTCATATTGAAATCCTATCTTCGTCACTACTTGTATAGATGCTAAATTTCGTGGCATAATTGGTGCTTCTATACGATGTAAATGAAATTCTTCAAAGGTAACTTGAATTGCTTTTCTAAGCGCTTCTGTTGTGTAACCTTTATTCAATTCTTCCTTATCTAATTTATAACCGAGTACACAAGATTGATAAATTCCGCGAACAATTAGATTAAATGAAATACATCCAATAATTTTTGTATCATCACCCTTTTTAAAAATCCAAAGCCTGATAATCTTGCCTTCCGCGAACTCTTTTCTATCCTTTTGTAACTTTTTCTTTTGATAATCTAACGTGAAAAACCCCTCCGGTCTATACTCTTCCCACGCTTTTAAAAATTCACGATTTTTGTCGTAATATTGAAGAACTTTTTCCGCATACGACTCATCAATTTCTCTTAAATGTAAACGATCTGTCTCGTATATTTTCATCATTGTATCTCCATTCTTCAGCTTGCATAACAAAAAATTAATAATCTATCTTTTAACATATTCTCTACGTATGCTCAAATTTCCTGTAATATTTTGCACCCCCTTCCCGAATTTTGTCCTTTCTCTCCCCTTGTCCACAATTTCATTTCTCGTTACAATGAAATTGTACTGATTTGCAAGGAGGTTTAACGATGCATAAAAAAGCTCAAAAAATTATGGTTTATATAATGCTAATTTCTATGCTTGTAACAACATTACTTACTGGCGCAAGTATGTTTTGGTAAAAAGGACGATTCACTCGTCCTTTTTTTACTGCTTACACATACAAAATAGACCATCTCGAAATCGAGATAGTCTATCTTGTAATGAACATTTTATTTTATATATATTACAATTGCTACAATGCTAAAGGAAAAGGCCATTACAAGTGCTATTACAAAACTTGTATATTGTTTCTGCTGAAATGCCCCAATAACAAAAGTAAGATTGAGTAATGCCATAAATACAATCGCTACAACGTAAGAACATATATTAAAAGTTGCCAATATGAATGTAATAACAAATAGAAAACCAACACAAAACTGCATGTAAGAAATTTTTGGATTTAAATACATATGAGCAACCCCTTTACTCAATTATCTTTATATATTCTCATTAACGCATGGTTATGTACACATGTCAAGACAACTTATAATAAAAGAAAAAGCCAAGCGTTTCGTTGACTTTTCCAAATACTATGACCCCTTTTTCCTTCGCCAATTGCTGAAATGTTTTTTTCGATTTCACAATCGATACTTTCGTTCCAATTGGAATACGATCAAACAAATATTCCACATCATGTTTCTTCATTCTTATACATCCTTGCGAAATATATTTTCCAATTGAACTAGGTTGGTTTGTCCCGTGTATCCCATACTTACTTCCATCCGTGCCTCTTGCATTAAATCCCATCCATCTCGATCCAAGTGGATTTTTGGGAGAGCCCCCAGGAATATCCTTCGCAATATAATAGGGATCCTTCGCCTTCAATACAATGTCAAAGGTTCCTTCTGGGGTTAATTCATTTGTTTTCCCTGTCGCTACTGGAAAAACCTTTTGGATCTTCCCATCATCGATGTAAGCTAGTTTATTCGTTGCTTTATTTACAATTATAAAAGGATCTCCAGCACGTGGGTTATCACCAAGAGGCCAGATCGGTGATAGAGAAAGACATAATAATAAAGAAAGAAGATACGGCATATATAGTTCCTACCTTCTAAATAAGTTCTTTTATATTATCCTTTCCCTTAAAACGACTTTTAATGAGTAAATATTGCTCCATCTCATAAACAAGTTGAACAAGTTTTGCACGTATTTCAAATTCTTCTCGCGAGACTGGTAAAGGCATTTCTCTAAATACTTCTCGCATTTCTTGAAGTTGTCTTAACGAAATGACCCCTGTACTTTCAGGTCGAATAGAATTCCCTATATTTTCAATTACGTCTGCAATCATATCAGCTTGTTCATACGTCCAAGATAGTGATGCAGCTAATGGTATCATGCGCTCCAAAATTTCAAATTGTTGCATACGCATATCAAAATACCGATAATAATAGTCATCTTCACGCATAAATTCATTCTCAAGTTTTTTAAATGATAAATCTTTCGCTTCTTTCAGCATCATTTCTGTTTCAATTAATTCGGCCCCACTCCAATTACTATCTCGATTCCGTAAATAAACGACCATTTCAAACAAAATCGTTCTGAAATGCTCTTCTATTTTTCCTTGATACTCTTTCAGTTTATTCTCACTGCTTGGCATGTACATGTTTACTAATAAAGCGACACTAATTCCAATCGTTAATATAGCAATTTCATTACCAACTATAGACCATGTAATTTGCTTTAATGAATACAGATGCATAACGATAACCGAACTCGTGACAATCCCTTCTTGAATTTTGCACATAACTGCAGTTGGAATAAAGGTAAGCAGTAATACGCTAATCGCAAGTGGTGTATAACCAATCGTTTCAAAAATACAAAACGCAAATACCATCGATAATACACAAGCTAAAAAACGGTGCAACGATACTTGAACGGATTTTCGTTTCGTATTTTGCACACATAAAATGACTAAAATACCAGCTGAACTATAAAATTCTAATCCTAATAACTGAGCAATAAAAACTGCCGCTCCCGTTCCAAGCGCTGTTTTCACTGTTCTATATCCAATTTTAAACATATCATTACTCCTATATGTATAAATGTATTTAAAAATAGTATAAAAAAAAGGATGACGCAATGTCATCCTTTTCTACCTATTATTCACGTACCCTTCACATATTACAATATCTTTTGCAAAAATTCTTTTGCACGGTCACTTTTTGGTGCTGTAAAAAACTCTTCCGGATTACTATCTTCTACGAGCTTTCCACCATCTAAAAAGAGAACACGGTCTGCTACTTCTTTTGCAAATCCCATTTCATGTGTAACGATTGCCATCGTCATTCCTGTCGTAACTAATGATTTCATAACTTCTAACACTTCTTTCACCATTTCTGGATCTAGCGCAGAGGTCGGTTCATCAAATAACATAACTTCCGGTTCCATCGCTAACGCTCTTGCAATTGCTACACGTTGCTTTTGTCCTCCTGAAAGACGATTTGGATATGCATCTTTCTTATCTAATAACCCCACTTTTTCTAGAAGTTTCTCAGCTTTTTTTTCAGCTTCTTGCTTCGTTACTTCTTTTACATTGATAGGAGCATACGTAATATTTTCTAATACAGTCATATGAGGGAATAAATGAAAATGTTGAAATACCATTCCGACATTTTCACGAACGTGCATAATATTTGTTTTCGGATTCGTTACTTCTTCCGTTCCAATCCAAATGTGACCATCTGTCGGCGCTTCTAATACATTCATACAGCGTAAAAACGTTGACTTTCCAGATCCAGACGGTCCAATAATTGCAACAACCTCTCCTTTCTCAATCGTTGTTGTAATTCCTTTTAATACTTCATTTTTCCCAAATGATTTATGAAGGTTGTCAATTTTAATCACTTTTCTTCATTCTCCCTTCAATGGCTTTCCCGACTAATGTAAGAATAATTACTAATATATAATAAATAAGTCCAACAAAAAGTAATGGCTCAAGATATTTAAATGTTTCACCACCTACAATATAAGCACGGCGCATTAAATCAGTCGCTCCTATTACGGTTACTACAGCCGACTCTTTCATAAGTGTCGCAAACTCATTCACAAGTGCTGGTAATATATTTTTTAAAGCTTGAGGAAAAATAATATTTCTCATCATTTTACTGTACGGAATACCTAAAGCCATTGCTGCTTCTGTTTGTCCTTTATCGACTGCTTGAATGCCGGCACGAATTACTTCTGACATATACGCACCTGAATTTAAGCTAAATGCAAGTACAGCTGCTAAAAAGGCTGGTATCTCATAACCCATCATTTGCGGAACACCGAAATAAATAATCATTAATTGTAATACTAGCGGTGTGCCACGAAATATTGACGTATAAATATCTGCTGCAATATTTAATACTCGTATTCTAGCAATTTTGCAAAGTGCTAATAACGTTCCTAAAATAAATCCTACCACAGCTGATGCAGCTACAATTTTCAATGTAACCTCTAATCCCTTTAATATATATGGTATTGAAGGCGTAATTGCCGAAAAATCTAGATTCATCCTTTTCATTCCCCTCACAGAAAAGTGAAAGGCAGCTTATTTTCCGCTGCCAAACCATTTCTTCACTAATTTATCCATTTCTCCATTTTCTTGCATTTTCTTAATTACTTTATTAAATTCTTCTGTTTTATCACTATTTTTCGGAAGAGCAATTGCTGCACCTACTTCTTCTGGTGCTTCTTGAATTTCAATTCCTTGTAGTTCTTTCATTTTTTCTAAATATTTTTTTGCAACTGTGTCTTCTATAATTGCAGCGTCAAAACGACCAGCTTTAATTTCTTGTACGATTTCTGGTATACGGTCACGTCCCTCAGCTTTGAAATCGACTTGTTTCTGAAATTCTTTTGCCTTTTCTTCTTGAATTGACCCTGTTTGTACCCCTACTTTTTTCCCTTTTAAATCTTCTAACGATTTAATATTAGAGCCCTTTTTTGAAACGATCATATTTTTAGCAACAAAATAAATATCTGTGAAATCAGCATTATTTTTACGCTCTGCAGTTGGCGTCATACCTGCCATAACGAAATCAACTTTTCCTGAGCTAAGAGATGCTAATAATCCGCCAAAATCCATATCTTTCACTTTTACTTCATACCCAAGTTCTTTTCCGATATATTTTGCAATATCAACATCAAAGCCGATAATTTCATCACTTTTTGAAGCTTCCACGTATTCATACGGTTTATAGTCTGCTGAAGTCCCCATAACGAGTACTTTTTTATTTTCGCCATTCGCCTTTTCTTCCCCATTACTACAAGCACTGAACATACTTACAATTAAAATAAGTGCAAATGATATTGATAATAACTTCTTCATCTTTCTTCCCCCTAATAATGTATATTTAAAAGTTTAATAGAATATTTTTTCGATGTTTGTATTGTATCAGTACTTTCATTTTTATGCAATATTTAAAATAAAAATAAATATAAAAACAGCATTAAAGCTGTTGTTAATGCATAAAAATATGCATAAAATAACAACTTCCTGCATGTTTAATTATTTTAAAAACTAAATAAAAAAGGCGGTACACCCACTTAATCGTGGACGTACCGCCTTTTTCTCTTCCTTATAGTTCTTCGCAATTATCTTCGAAATAAGATTGTAGTTTTGCAATTACTTGCATTGGTTCATGACCTTCAATTTCATGACGTTCTACCATCGTTACAATTTTTCCATCTTTCAATAACGCAAATGATGGAGATGAAGGTGGATATCCTTCAAAATATTCACGAGCTCTTGCTGTTGCTTCTTTATCTTGACCCGCAAATACCGTTACAAGGTGGTTAGGGCGTTTATCATAATGTACGGAATGTGCAGCAGCAGGACGAGCAATGCCACCTGCACAACCACATACAGAGTTTACCATTACAAGTGTTGTACCATTTCTTTTAAATGCTTCTTCGACTGCTTCTGGTGTCGTCAATTCTGTATATCCCGCAGAGACAATCTCTTCACGCGCTTGACGGACAACATCATTCATAAAAAAGTTAAAGTTAATCAATCTTTTCCCTCCTCTAATTCTACCTATTTGTATCTTACCAGTTAATGTTTATGAAATACAAGTAAGTTTACTTGTATTTAGGCATAGAAAAGGTGTTAGAGCCCTTGCTCTAACACCTTTTTGTCACTTTTCCATAATTTTCATATATTCCGCAATCATTTTTTTATGCGATCCTACAATATAATCAGGTAGCTCTGTTAGTGGGAAGAATTTAAGCTGAACCGCTTCTTCTTTATTCATAACAAAATTCCCTTCGTATTCATCGGTATAATAGGCTGTCGTTACGGATTGAAACTCATCACCGTTTGTTAATTTTGAAAAATAGTTCGCTCCAGAAAATACATTGATTAATCGGAGGTTCTTTACTTCTATTCCTGTCTCTTCATATACTTCACGGTAAGCTGTTTCTTCTGGTGATTCACCAAGCTCCATTAGCCCGCCAGGCAACCCCCATTTTCCGTAAGGCTCTGTTCTTTGCTGTAATAATACATATCCACTTTCATTTATAACGAGTACAACAGCACCAACTAAAATTAAAGGGCGATGACCAACTACTTTTCGTAATTCCTCTACATATCCCATGGAAACACCTCCCATTTTTTCGTTGTCCACACTATTGTATCATATGTACGAAACGACAAAATGCGTCTATTTTTCATTTTTTTAACAAAACATTTATTTTATGCGCTTCATCTACTGTAGCTAACATAATGGATTCGATTTCTGCACTCTTCTCTAGAAATTCTTTCGCCCACTCTTCTGTTTTTCCTACTAAAGCTAGAACATCTTGCTGAATCCTCCCATCCTTTACTAATACAAAAGAAACTGGAGATCTTCTTCCCGCCACTTTCAGATCAAGCCGCGAAACTGCTTCATATTCTGGATACTGAAATATAGAAACAACACCATTCGCTTCCCACAATGCTAATTTAATCGTTTGAATATCGCTCACATTTCGCATACGAAGTTCCGAAAATAAATATTCCACCGTAATTCTCGCTTTTTTCAAATTGCTAAAATCAATGGAACCATTGTGTATAAGAATAATAGGTGCTGGCTCTAAAAAGCGTCTCCATCTATCCCATTTCAACATTAAGACTGAGCTTATAATGTGAAGTACAACGAGTATGAACGTTGTAATCATCGAGCCGAGTAACCCCACTTTTTCATCAGATAATGCGTTAGAAATATTCCCACCAAGCAATAATACTAATACGACATCTAAAAAACGAAGTTGTGCGATGGACCTTTGTCCCATCGCTTTCGCAACTAATATTAAAAATATGTATGCTATGATAGCTCGAATAACCCATTCACTATTAGATAGATGCCGTGCCCCTTCAAAAATATGCATATGCATCACTTTGCACTCCTTACCCGTCTCAAACTGCTATTCTGTTTTAGTTTGCAACGTTTAAGAGCATATATGTAAAAAAGCTAGTTCGTTTTTACACGAACTAGCTTTTTTACTTAACTGAAAACATATATTTTTTATACGTTTTCCGTACGGACAATATGAGCCCCATCATAATCATATTCGAGAATAAGGAACTTCCCCCATACGATAAGAAAGGTAGTGCAATCCCTTTTACAGGCATTAATCCGACGATCATACCAATATTTTGGAATATTTGAACTGTTAATATACCAATAGACCCAGCACATAATAATGTACCGAATAAATTATCAGCAGAATAACCGATAATAATTGTTCGATATAGCAGTAATAGGAACAAGAACACAACTAACGCGGCTACTATAAATCCACCTTCTTCGGCAATTGTAGCGAAAATAAAGTCAGTGTGTTTCTCCGGGATATAGACGTTCCCTTCACCGAATCCTTTCCCTTCCATACCTCCACTACCTACAGCTAAAATCGATTGCTGTGTTTGATAACCTTGATCTGTATGTTCAAATGGATCTAACCAACCTAAAATACGTGATTGTTGGTGAGGTTTTAGTAACGTAACTAACTTATTAAAGAAGAAATCCTCATACCTTACGTAAATAAATATTAACGCCGATAATATGGTGACTGGAATAACTGTACATAACGCTATCAATTTCTTCTGAATACCTGACATAAATAAAATACATGCAATTGCAGCAGCATATAAGAACACCATCCCTGTATCCGGTTGGCTATATACAACAGCCATAGGCGGGAGGGATACTAGCACAATTTTACCTACTAATTGTAAATCCGTTTGGAATGTCCTTGCCATATACTGTGCATTATGTTTCACTGCTATACTTGCTACTACGAGAAGCAATGAAATTTTGAAAAACTCAGATGGTTGAATTTGTCCAACTAACGGAAACACAAACCATCTTTTTGCACCTAATTTTTCAGGTGTGAAAGTGGAAACCGGTAGTATTTTCAAAAGAATAAGTGAACCAAATCCAACGATATAAAGTGGCCAAGACAATTTTTGTAATTGATCTAAGTCGATGCTTGCAACAAGCAGTAACAATACAACTCCAATTATGTAGTTCAAACCCTGTTTCATCGCAAAGTTTGCCTCTCCATATTGGCCAGTTTGCTGACTGCTATATATAGCAGCTATACTCGTAACACATAATGCAAACAAAATTAATATTAATTTTACATCTAAACTTTTTAGAAACTCGGTACTTCTTTTCATGACATCCTCCTGAAACATTGTTACAGCAAAATAAAAAACCAGGAGTCAACATTCTTCATGTTTTGACGACTGATTACACATTATCTATAAAACACTTATATAGAATAACTCTCTTTTTCATACAATACAATATATTATACTACAGTTTCGTCAGTAAGATTGGCCAAAAAAATTATTCTTTTCTTATTTTATATCTATATACCATATATCAGCAATGTATTTTCGTAAATTTCTAATACATACTCGTTCATTGTAAGATTGCTGGGAAAAGTGTTGTACATATAGTAGGATGCAAATGAAGAAATAAGATGATAAAAAGCTCGCATAAGCGAGCTTTTTATTAATATACAGATGTATTATTTTCTGACGTATTTTCTAGAATTTCTTTTACACGTCCTAAGAACTTACCACAAATTAGGCCATCTAGTACACGGTGGTCAAGTGATAAACATAAGTTAACCATGTCGCGAGCACCGAACATACCGTTATCCATAATTACTGGGCGTTTTACAATTGATTCAACTTGTAAAATAGCCGCTTGTGGGTAATTAATAATACCCATAGATTGAACAGAACCGAATGATCCTGTGTTATTAATTGTAAATGTCCCGCCTTGCATTTCGTCCGCTTTTAACGATTTCGTACGTACTTTTCCTGCAAGCTCTGTAATTTCACGAGCGATACCTTTAATCGTCTTCTCGTCCGCGTGTTTAATTACTGGTACAAATAGTTCATCCTCTGTTGCAACAGCGATAGAAAGGTTAATATCTTTCTTCTGAACGATCTTATCGCCAGCCCACATTGAATTGATTTGAGGATACTCTTTTAACGCTTGCGCTACTGCTTTTACGAAGAAAGCAAAGAACGTTAAATTAAAGCCTTCGCGCTTTTTGAAATCACCTTTAATTGAATTACGGTATGACACAAGGTTTGTCACATCTACTTCAATCATCATCCAAGCATGTGGCGCTTCGTGTTTACTACGTAACATGTTCGCTGCAATTGCTTTACGCACACCTGTTACTGGAATTTCGATATCGCCAGGCATTGTTGGTACAGAAACTGGTTTTGCAGCTTCTACTTTTTGTGCTACTGGCGCTGCTTTTGGTGCTTCTGGACGCGCTTCTACTACTGCTGCTACCGCTTCCTCTTTCTTCGCACCTGCTTGCGGAATATTTCCAGATTCCACTAGCTTTAAAATATCTTTACGAGTGATACGGCCATTTGCTCCCGTACCTTCTACTAAATCTAAATCAACATTATGCTCACCTGCAAGTTTTAAAACAGCTGGTGAAAAACGTGGTTTTCCATCAATTGGTTGTTTTGCTTTCGGTGCTTTTTCAGGCGTAGCTACTTCTGCCTTTGGTTCTTCTTTTGTTTTTTCCTCAACAGCTGTCGCTGCTACTTCATCTGCGCCTTCTACTTGAATAACACAAACTACTTCACCTACAGCTAACGTCTCACCTTCACCAGCGATTAATTCTTTCACAATACCAGTGAAAGAAGATGGCACTTCAGCATTTACTTTATCAGTCATTACTTCTGCAAGCGGATCATACTTGTTTACGTGATCGCCAACATTAACGAGCCATTTACTAATTGTACCCTCTGTAACGCTCTCCCCGAGCTGAGGCATTGTGATATTTTCTACAGCCATGTATAGTCCCCCCGATTAAAATTCCGCAAGTTCACGCATTGCTTTTTCAACTTTATCTGGATTTACCATAAAGAATTTTTCCATTGTTGGTGCATATGGCATTGCTGGAACATCTGGACCTGCAAGACGTGCGATTGGCGCATCTAAATCAAACAGACAGTTTTCAGCAATAATTGCTGCCACTTCACTTATAATACTTCCTTCTTTATTGTCTTCTGTTACAAGAAGAACTTTACCTGTTTTAGAAGCCGCTTCAATAATTGCTTCTTTATCTAACGGATATACCGTTCTTAAATCAAGAATGTGTGCAGAGATTCCATCTTGGGCTAACTTTTCAGCTGCTTGAAGAGCAAAGTGAACACATAATCCGTAAGTGATAACAGTAATATCATCACCTTCGCGTTTTACATCTGCTTTTCCGATTGGTAATACATAGTCATCTTCTGGCACTTCACCTTTAATTAAGCGATATGCACGCTTATGCTCAAAGAATAATACTGGATCTTCATCACGAATTGCAGCTTTTAATAAGCCTTTTGCATCATATGGTGTAGAAGGGATAACAATTTTTAAACCTGGTTGGTTTGCAAACATCGCTTCTACAGATTGTGAATGATACAATGCACCGTGAACACCCCCGCCGAATGGCGCACGAATTGTAACTGGACAAGTCCAATCGTTGTTAGAACGATAACGAATTTTTGCTGCCTCAGAAACAATTTGGTTTACTGCTGGCATGATGAAATCAGCAAACTGCATTTCAGCGATTGGACGCATACCATACATTGCCGCACCAATTGCTACCCCAGCAATTGCAGATTCTGCAAGCGGTGCATCAAGCGCACGATCTTCACCAAATTGATCATACAAACCGTGTGTCACTTTAAACACGCCACCTTTTTTACCAACATCTTCTCCTAAAACGAATACTTTCTCATCGCGTTCCATTTCTTCGCGCATTGCTAATGTAATAGCATCAATATAAGACATTACAGCCATGAAACGTTCCCCCCTATTCTGCGTATACGTGCTTCAATGCATCTTCAGGTGCTGCATACGGAGCATTTTCTGCATATTCTGTTGCTTCATTTACGATATGCATAATTTCGTCTAGCATTTGTTTTTCAAATTCCTCAGTTAACACACCAACTTCTTTTAAATAAGCTGCAAATGTTATAATTGAATCTTTTTTCTTCGCTTCTTCTACCTCTTCTTTATCACGATAAACACGATCATCGTCGTCACTAGAATGTGCTGTTAAACGATATGATACTGCTTCAATTAAAGTCGGACCTTCACCACGACGACCGCGGTCTGCTGCTTCTTTTACAGCTTTATATACTGCAAGCGGATCGTTTCCGTCTATTGTATATCCAGGCATGCCGTAACCAATTGCACGATCTGATACGTTTTTACATGCTAATTGTTTTTCAACTGGAATAGAGATTGCATATTTGTTATTTTCACACATGAAAATAACAGGTAGTTTGTGTACACCAGCAAAGTTTGCTCCTTCATGGAAGTCACCTTGGTTTGAAGAGCCTTCTCCGAATGTAACGAACGTTACTAAATCTTTCTTCTCCATTTTTCCAGCTAGTGCAATACCAACTGCATGTGGTACTTGCGTTGTTACTGGTGATGATCCTGTAACAATACGATTTTTCTTTTGACCGAAGTGACCAGGCATTTGACGACCACCAGAGTTTGGATCTCCAGCTTTTGCGAAAGCAGACAACATAAGCTCTTTAGCTGTCATACCAAACGCTAGTACAACACCCATATCACGGTAGTATGGTAATGCATAATCTTTCTCTCTATCAAGAGCGAACGCCGCTCCAACTTGTGCAGCCTCTTGTCCTTGACAAGAAATTACGAATGGAATTTTACCTGCACGGTTTAATAACCACATACGTTCGTCAATTTTACGTGCAAGTAACATCGTACGGAACATTTCTAATACTTGCTCATCACTTAAGCCAAGCTCTTCATGGCGCTTTTCTTTTACTTCTGCCATTTTTCATAACCTCCTAAATCCACATTTTTATGCGTGTAACGCTCTTCCATCTACAGCAAGTGCAGCTTCACCAATCGCCTCAGATAATGATGGATGCGGATGAATTGTATGTGCTACTTCCCAAGGTGTTGCATCAAGTACTCTTGCAAGACCAGCTTCAGAAATCATATCTGTTACATGTGGTCCGATCATATGAACACCGAGAATGTCATTTGTTTCTTCATCAACTACAAGTTTTACAAAACCGTCTGATTCTCCGTATACAAGTGCCTTTCCGATTGCACGGAATGAGAACTTACCTACTTTTAACTTATAGCCTTTTTCTTTTGCTTCTTGTTCTGTTAAGCCGACAGAAGCAACTTCTGGACTACTATATACGCATTTTGATACCATAGAATAATCAATTGGTGCAACTTCTTTACCAGCGATATGTTCTACTGCAACAATTCCTTCATGAGAAGCAACGTGAGCAAGTTGCAAGCCACCGATTACATCTCCAATTGCGTAAATATGAGATTCCTTCGTTTGATAAAACTCATTTGTTTGAATGTATCCTTTTTCCACAACAATATCTGTGTTCTCTAAGCCCATATTTTGCGTATTCGCTTGTCTTCCTACAGATACAAGCATTTTTTCTGCTTTAAATGCTTTGTTCTCACCGTTATGTTCAGCTTGAATTGTTACTCCATTATCTTTTACCAATGTTTCTGGTAATACTTTTGCACCAGTTACCACTTTAATACCTTTTTTCTTGAATAGACGTTGCATTTCTTTTGAAACGTCATTATCTTCTAGTGGTAATATGTTTTTCGCATATTCTAATACAGTAACTTCTACACCGAAGTCAGCAAGCATAGATGCCCACTCAATACCAATTACACCGCCACCAACGATAATGATTGAGCTAGGAAGCGTTTCCATTTTTAGGGCATGATCCGAAGACATTACATACTCTCCGTCTAACTCTAATCCTGGTAATGAATTTGGACGAGAACCTGTTGCAACAAGTACATTTTTTGGAATTAACATTTCATTCTCTTCTCCACTTGCAAGTTCAACTGAAATTGTACCTGGCATTGGAGAGAAAATAGATGGGCCAAGAATACGGCCAATACCTTCAAACACATCAATTTTACCTTGTTTCATTAAATGCTGAACGCCTTTATGAAGCTGCGTTACAATCTTCTCTTTACGCTCTTGTACTTTAGCAAAGTTTAGTTCTACATTACTTGCAATAACTCCGAACTCTTCTCCTTTTTTAGCAGTTGCGTATACTTCCGCACTACGTAAAAGAGCTTTACTAGGAATACATCCTTTGTGTAAACAAGTACCGCCAAGATTTTCTTTTTCAACAAGTGCAGTTTTTAACCCTAGTTGTGATGCACGAATAGCAGCAACATATCCACCAGTACCGCCGCCAACGATGACTAAATCATATTCTCTTGCCATTATCTCAACCCCTAGCTACTGTTTGTTTTTCTCGTACAATATATTCTTTTGGAGCTTCTTCTTCACGTAATACACGAAGTGCTCCTTCTGCTAATGCTTGTAATTCATCTTCTCCTGGATGTACGATAACATCTGCAATCCAGTGAACACGTTCTTTTATTTCATCGACAAGAATTTTACTGTACGCAAGTCCACCAGTTAATACGATTGCATCGATTTTCCCGTGAAGTACAGCACTAGCTCCGCCAATCTCTTTTGCAACTTGATACGCCATTGCTTTATAAATAAGAGTTGCTTCAGGATCACCTTTTTCAACCATTTGTTCTACTTTAATTGCATCGTTTGTACCGATAAGACTTACAAGTCCACCTTGTCCGACAAGTTTTTTAACCATTTCGTCTCGGTAATACTCACCAGAAAAACACATTTCAACTAATTGTCCTACTGGTACTGTACCAGCACGCTCTGGACTAAATGGTCCTTCTCCGTTTAAGCCATTATTAACATCGATAACTTTTCCTTTTTTATGAGCACCAACTGTAATACCACCGCCCATATGTGTAACTAATAAATTTAAATCCTCATATTTGTGATTTAATTCATCTGCTACTTTACGAGCAACCGCTTTTTGGTTTAATGCATGGAAAATACTTTTACGTTCCATACCAGCAATACCGCTAATACGAGCAATCGGTTCCATTTCATCTACAACGACAGGATCCACAATGAATGCAGGAATGTTTAATCCAGAAGCGATTTCATATGCTAAAATGCCTCCAAGGTTTGAAGCGTGATGACCGCTAAACCCATTTTTTAAATCTTCTAACATCGCATCGTTTACTGTATACGTACCGCCTTCGATTGGACGAAGTAATCCACCACGCCCACAAACAGCGTTTAATTTTGAAATGTTAATACCATGAGAATGTAGAACTTCTAAAATCGTTTCTTTACGAAACTCATATTGGTCGATAATTCGCTTATATTTTCCAATCTGTTCTACGTCATGACGAATAGTTTCTTCTAGAACGGGTCTTTCATTATCAAAAACACCAATCTTTGTGGATGTACTACCTGGGTTAATAACAAGAATTCGATTTACAGACAATGTTGCTACCTCCACTAATAAATTTAAAAGGAAGTGGAAACCTCATAAGAGGTAACCACACCTTTTGTAAAAGTTATATATGAATGATTAGCGACGGCTAATAATGTCGTGACCGTTGCGTAAGTATGTGCTACGAGAGTTTTTCAAGCTTGCAATGCGCTCTTCAGCTAGACGATCTGCTGCTACATAAGTTGCTATGCCATCGCGTTTTGAAATTTCGATTACTTTTGCAATTGTGTCATAAATAGACTCAACACGTTTTAATGCACGTTCTCTATTGTATCCATATAATTCGTCTGCTACGTTAATTACGCCACCTGCATTAATAACATAGTCTGGTGCGTATACAATACCCATTTCATGAATAAGGTCGCCGTGACGATCTTCTTTTAATTGGTTATTTGCAGAACCTGCGATTACTTTTGCTTTAAGTTGTGGAATAGTTTCATCATTAACTGTTGCGCCTAATGCACATGGTGCGTAAATATCACATTCAACACCGTAAATTTCATTTGGCTCAACTGCTGTTGCACCGAATTCTTCTACTGCACGTTGTACAGCTTCTTTATTAATATCTGTAACGATTAATTTTGCTCCTTCAGCGTGTAAATGTTTGCATAGGTGATATGCTACATTACCAACACCTTGAATAGAAATTACTCTTCCTTCTAGGTTATCTGTACCAAATGCTTCTTTTGCAGCTGCTTTCATACCACGGTAAACACCGTATGCAGTTACTGGAGATGGGTTACCAGAAGAACCGAATGATGGTGAAATCCCTGTTACAAAATCAGTTTCCTCATGGATAATATCCATATCATCTACTGTTGTACCAACATCTTCAGCTGTAATGTAACGTCCGTTTAGTCCTTGAATGTAGCGTCCTAATGCACGGAACATCGCTTCGCTTTTATCTTTACGTGGATCACCGATAATTACTGTTTTTGCACCACCTAAGTTTAAACCAGCTGCTGCATTTTTGTATGTCATCCCTTTTGCAAGACGCAATGCATCTTCAATCGCCGCTTCTTCAGAATCATATGTCCACATTCTTGTTCCACCAAGAGCTGGTCCAAGTGTTGTATCATGGATTGCAATGATTGCTTTTAAACCAGATTCTTTATCTTGACAAAATACCACTTGCTCATAATCATATTTTTCTAAGTATTCGAAGATTTCTAATGTCATTGTCGTTTCCCCCTAATTGTTTTACCCTATTTGGTTTATTTTGAAGCAGTCGCAACTGCCAATGCTAATGAATATACTTTTGTTTCTGCTGAATCAGCACGTGATGTTAAAACAATCGGTGCTTTAGCGCCAGCAATCATCGCTCCTACCTTTGCATTTGCAAAATAGACGAGTGATTTATATAGCACATTTCCAGCTTCAATCGTTGGGACGAGTAAAATGTCTGCCTTACCTGCTACATCACTTACTATGCCTTTATGTTCTGCTGCAATTTGTGATACTGCATTATCTAAAGCAAGTGGTCCATCAACGACACAATTTTTAATTTGTCCGCGGCGATTCATTTGAGTTAACATCGCTGCATCAATTGTCGCTTGCATCGCAGGATTAACAACCTCTACCGCTGCAATTGGCGCTACCTTTGGCAAATCAATTCCTATTGCCTGGGCAACTTCTACAGTATTTTGTATAATAGCAGCTTTTTGTGTTACATCAGGTGCAATGTTCATCGCTGCGTCTGTAACAAAAATAAGACGATCGTAATTTGGAACTTCAAACGCTGCAACATGTGAAAGCACGCTGCCCTTACGAAGTCCCCACTCTTTATTTAATACAGCTTTCAAAATATTTGCTGTTGGGATGTTCCCCTTCATTAGCACATCTGCTTCGCCATTGCTTACAGATTTAACAGAAAGTTCTGCAGCCTCAGCACTTGACGCTGCTGCAATCACTTCAATATGTTCTGAAGTTTGTAACCCATGCTCTTGTAGCATCCCTATTATTTTCTCTTGATTTCCATATAGACGAAATTGAGCTAGCTGTAACTTGATTGCTTTCGCTACAGCTTCAATTACTTCATGATCTTCAGCTACTGCTACAGCCACAGTTTTTTTAGACTGTCCTGCTGCTTGATCAATTAAGTGTTCTAACTTCATATTTTGTAATCAACCCTTTCCGTCGTCCCTCGTCTATTCATTAAGCAAATACCGTGCCAACTTTCAAAAGTGGTCTTACCAATAATGAAAACGCATTCAAAACGCAGTAAAATCAATACTTTGGAAAACAACGGAATATTCTGTCTCGTTTTGTCGCTTTTTGTATACCACGCAATAAATTGCACGGTGCGCAATTTATTGCATGCTATTTTTTGCGCAGTCATACTTTTCTAGCTTGTAATATAAGTTTCGAACTGAAATTCCTAACGCTTTTGCAGTCTTCGTTTTGTTCCCATCAAATTTCTCTAAATATTCACGGATAATATTCCCCTCAAATTCTGTCACTAGGTGTTCAAGGGCCTTCTCTTCTAATTCAGGTAATAAATTATTTTGTTTCGTCTCTACTTGTTCTTCTTTATGTAAAGGCGGTAAATGATGTACATCAATATATATTTCGTTATAATTCATAAAGATAATAGCTCGTCCTAAAATATTTTCAAGTTCCCTAACATTCCCTGGCCATTCATATGATTGTAAATACGAAACGGCTGAATCGGTGAGTCCTTCTACATTACGACCATAATCTTGATTAATTTTTTGAATTAACCTTTCTGCAATCGCTGGTATATCTCCTTTACGCTGACGAAGGGAAGGAATTTGAATCGGGATTTTATTTAAACGATAATACAAGTCCTCTCTGAACTCTCCTTCTAGAATGCCCTTTTCTAAATTCACATGTGTTGCTGCAATTACCCGGACATTAATAGGTATCGCTTTCGTTCCCCCTACTTTCACAATTTCTTTTTCTTGTAGCACACGAAGGAGCTTCGCTTGCGTATTTGCAGATAACTCTCCGATTTCATCTAAAAAAACACTTCCATTATTCGCTTCTTCAAAGAATCCTCGTTTCCCGCCTCTTTTCGCTCCAGAAAACGCGCCTTCCTCATAACCGAATAATTCACTTTCTAATAAGGTCTCAGAAATAGCAGCACAGTTTACTCGTACAAACTTATTGTATTTTCGATTACTACTGTTATGAATAGCGTGTGCAAATAACTCTTTCCCCGTACCAGATTCCCCTCTAAGCAATACTGTTGCCGGTGTATTCGCTCCAAGTTTTGCTTGTTCAATAGCTGCCGTCGTTTCATCTGAATCACCAACAATATCATCAAATGAATATTTTGCTTCTAACGTTCGAATAATTTGTCTTGCCCTATTCAATTCATTTGTTAACTTTTGAATTTCTGATACATCGCGAATTACCCCGACGCTCCCTTTCAATATTCCATCGACAATAACCGGTGCTACGTTTACAATTACATCTCGCTTTTTTTGCCCAATCTTCATATGTATTCCTCGTACCGCTCGGCGCGTCCGAAGTACTTTCATATGCATACTTTCACCTTCCACAATATCAGTTGTAGCCGGCTTCCCAATAATTTCTTCTTCAGTCAAACCCGTTAACTTCGTATAAGCAGGGTTTATAACTAGTCCTCTTCCTTTCTCATCAACAACCGAAATTGCTTCCTCAGATGAGTTAATAATCGCCTCAAGTAGCGTTTGAATTTCTTTTAAGTCTGTAACTTCTTCCGCTAAATCTACAACTTCTGTAATGTCTTTAAAAATCGCAAATGCCCCTTGAACCTCTCCACCTTCTTTTAATATCGGAATACGCGTTGTAATAATCTTTTTTTCATTCTCTAACGTCAGTTCATGATTCACTTCTATTTTTTTCGTGCGTATAATACGAAGCAACTTACTCGTTGGAATAACTTCTAAAATATATTTCCCTATTGCTTCCTCTTTTTTATATCCAGTAATACGCTCTGCGCTTTTATTAAACAGACGAACTTGTCCCTCTTGGTCTATAACAATCATACCGTCATGCGTTGAATTTAAAATTAAATTCCCTTGTTGCGTCTGTTCTTCTAGCTTTCCAATTAAGCTTTCCTTCTCATGCGCTAGTCTCGTAACAATTTTTGCAATATCCCCTGGTATAAGAAGGGTGTCTTTATGCTTGCTTCCCAATAAAACTTTATGTAAATCATAATCACCTGTCATATCAAACATTACATCAATATGCATAGAAAGAAACGGAGTTACACTATCACCAATCGGAGTCCCATATTCCTTTGCGATTTGTAATCCTTTCGCAATTGGATTACTATCAATAACTCCTATAATTTGAAATATATTCGAATTTTGCAACAGACTCAGCAGTGTACTCCCACCTTCACCTGCTCCAACAATTAACACATTTTGTTTCATACATTACACTTCCTCTCGAAGTATCTCTGCAAAATTTTTCACATTCTTATCTTACTCGTTCAGCAACCTCTTGACAAACCCCCATTCCATATAACATCATTAAAATACACAAAATAATCTAAAAAGGAGCGTTATGTATGCAGCGTTACCTCGCTCTATTATTAGCACTCATCCCCATTTCATTAGCCGTGCTTGGTATTAAACTAATGAGAGATACTGTATTTGGGATTTTGTTCTCCCCAATCCCTATATTATGGTTACAATTTTTAATCGGCGCTCTTTGCTTCGCACTCGGGTTTTATATCTTCGGCGGCTTCGTCTTACACAGAGATCGTAAGAGAAATAAAGTACAAGCACGCTTCAGAAGATAAAACAAAGTTTTCACATATCATAAATAAAAAATGAGACCATTATATTAGGTCTCATTTTTTTATCGGTAATAAAGTTCTTGCTGTTTCAGGATAATCAGTAATAATCGCTGATATATTCATATCAAAATATTTACGCATAAGCGTTTCTTCATTTATCGTGTAAGGACGAACCTCCACACCACTTCCCATCGTTAATTCAGCGATAGCATCTTGAAGATAACGATAATTCGGATGTACTGCAGTAGCACCCATCTTTTTTGCATATGCCCACGGGCTATGCAAACCTTCACGATACAAAATAGCTGTTTGAATATCAGGAGCCATCATATGACATCGCTTCATACTGTAGTGATTAAAAGAAGAAAACACAATCCGATCCTCTAGACTAAACTTACGTACAAGTGTTATAACCTCTTCTTCTAAACCTCTGTATGGGATTTTATTATTTTTCAGTTCAATATTGAGTAGCAATTTCGTTTTTGCGAGCCATTCTAACACCTCTTCTAGAAGAGGTATTTTGCAAAAACCTACTTTGTCACCGAATTTATAACTCGCATCCAACTTACATAAATCCTCATATAAATAATTCCGAACCGCACCTTTTCCATTTGTTGTCCGATCCACCGTTTCATCATGAATAACGACAACTTTTCCATCTTTCGTGAATTGAACATCGAGTTCAATTCCGTCTGCCCCGAAAGCCTCTGCTGCTTCAAATGAAATCATTGTATTTTCCGGATACGTTCCCGCCGCACCACGATGCGCAAATATAAGAGTCATCCTCACTCCCCCAATCTTATGCTATACTATACGAAAAAGGAGGTACTTCTATGAGACCATTACAAATTTCTCCAGACACTGCAGTCCGCCTATCAAAAGCGTTAGGTGTTCCACTTGAACAACTTATGCATATGCCACAGCATATTTTAATCCAAAAGTTAGTTGAATTAGAAAAACAAAATAAAGACGAAGAATAATATAGTCCTGTTTTGCAGGGCTTTTTATTATCATCTATTATATCATGGATGACTTCCCCGCTAAAATCCTTTAACAGATGTACTACGATGCGAGTTAGCCTTCACTTCATCATTTAATAATGAATTATATATCTTCTTTTTTGTTACAAGTCATAAAGAAAGCAGAATATTTATTCACAAGTCACCATTGCCCCCTTAAAGCAAGGTAATAAAAAAACTAGAAGCCCTTCATATTATTTTTTATTGAACATGCGGAGTATCCCCTGATTCGTATAGTTCTTTCGCTTTTTCCTCCCCAAATGTAGTTAAAATATAATGTTGCTCTTCTACCGCATCCATCGCTCTAGTGGCTTTACAAACATTACCCTCTTGAGCATCCGAGAAAAAATTGTGATCTTCTACAATTTTACTAAAATCTTTTTTCGCCCATCTATCAGCAATTGCTACAAGCTCCTTTTTCTTCGCAAAACTACTCTTATTTATGATTTTTTTTAATTTTTCAGCGTTATTTTGAATCATTGGGATGGATCCCGATTTTCGTTCTGCCACTACTTTTTGATGAGTCATGTGGTACATCGCTGTAATGACTTCGCTTTCAGTAGAATTTTCAGTAACATACACATCAACAAAGACTCCATCTACCTCTCTACCTACTATCGTTGGGTCTTCTTTTTTATCTATTTGAGCACTCACTTCTTTATCTACTGGATTATCGGCAAGCTCTAACATTCCAAATGTAACTGCAACAGCAAGAACTCCCATAGCTGCTACTATTCCTAGCCAAGTTAATATTTTGTTTTTCATTTTCCTTCTCCCTCTTTTTCTCAACAAAATAAAAAGACCAACGAATTCTAAAATTCATTGGTCATTAAATAAAAGTTTATTGGTTTTAAAATTGATATCGAGTATAAATTTCAAGAATTATTAAGCTCTACTAAAACTTAAATCCCTTACTACTTTTCCTCTCAGCTAGCCTTATGTTCAAGTCTTAGCTTATCCGCAACCATTGCGATGAACTCGGAATTCGTAGGTTTTGCTTTTGACATAGATACTGTATAACCAAATAAGGACGAAATAGAATCAATATTCCCACGGCTCCAAGCTACTTCAATTGCGTGACGGATTGCGCGCTCGACACGGCTTGCTGTTGTATTATATTTCTTTGCAATATCTGGATATAATACTTTCGTAATAGATCCTAGTAATTCGATATCATTGTACACCATAGAGATTGCTTCTCGTAAGTACATGTACCCTTTAATATGAGCGGGTACACCAATTTCATGAATGATACTTGTAATACTCGCATCTAAGTTTTTCGGTTTTCCATCGATCGTTGTTGCTGATCGGAAAGATGGTAATGGACGTTTAATAGTAGCACTTTCCTTACCACTAACTTGACGAATATGACTTGTTAAATTCTCCATATCAAATGGTTTTAATATGAAATATGATGCCCCTAAATCAACCGCTTTTTTCGTCACATCTTCTTGTCCGAATGCTGTCAACATAATAACGCTAGGTTGTCTTAACCTTTCAATATGTCGCATTTTCTCTAGCACAGCCAGACCATCTAAATGTGGCATAATAATGTCTAAAACGAGTATATCAGGCTGCTTTTCTTTCAATAAGTTTAAACATTCTTGACCATTGTAAGCAATTCCGATAACTTCCATATCATCTTGGGCAGCAACATAACTCTCTAGCATCGATACCAATTCTTTATTATCATCCACAAGACATACTTTAATTTTCTCCACAGTTTTTCCTCCCTTACCGAATCGATTCTTCCGACATGTGTAAGCTTCTAGGCTACATGAATTGTTCGACAATTGTGTGAAAATTCCCTTTAAAGTTTCTTACTTTCCGATAAAATCACAAAAAAATATGTTTATCGTTCATTTTTTTACTTTCGCAACACATTCCATCATAGAATTACAGCGAAACGTTCAACCCTTTGCTTATATCTTACAACAAAAAACAGCTCTTGCGGAGCTTTTACAAAATTTCAACGAATTTTTCAAAAGAAAAGCGAGCTAATATGTATTAGCTCGCTTTTTTCTCTTGATCATAAATATTAATTCCAGCCTCATGTAACATCCATTCAATATGAACACCGTATCCTGACGTTGGATCATTTACAAATACATGTGTAACCGCACCAATTACTTTCCCATTTTGTACAATCGGACTTCCACTCATTCCTTGTACAATACCACCCGTTTTTGCTAGTAAACGTTTATCTGTCACTTTTATAACCATACCTTTTGTAGCCGGGAACTTTTGTGGTACCGTACTAACAACTTCAATATCAAACGCTTCCACCTTATCTTGATCAATAACTGTTAATATTTTCGCTGGCCCTTCTTTTACTTGATGAGATAATGCGATAGGCATTGCTTTATCCATTATGCCGTTTGTCATATCTGTGTTTAATTTCCCAAAAATACCATACGGGCTATTTATTGTAATATTACCAATCACTTCACGATCCGGTGAAAATCTTGCTAATTTTTCTCCCGGGTTCCCGTGACTTCCTCTTTCAATAGACGTTACTGTCGAACGCATAATTTGTCCATCTTCTACTTGAATTGGCTTTTTTGTATCATTATCGGAAATTACATGACCAAGCGCTCCATATTTCATAGAATCTGGATGTACAAATGTCATCGTTCCGATACCAGCTGCTGAATCACGAATATACAGTCCAATTCGGTAAGAGGATTCACCATTGTCTTTTTGTGGTGTTAGCTTAGCACGAATATATTTTCCATCTCTTAATAAAACAAGATTAAGCGGTTCACCTGTTTCTCCACTATTATGAATAAATGGTGCTACATCACTCATTCTTTCAATTGTTTTACCATTGATTTCAGTAATCATATCTCCAATCTGTACACCAGCTGTTTCACCAGGAGATACTTTACCCTTTTCAGTTTGAATTAAATGATGGCCTACAACAAGTACACCTTTTGTGTTCAATTTTACACCAATCGATTGTCCACCTGGAATAACTTTAAAATCTTTTAATACTTTCACATTTACTTTTTTCACTGGAAAACCAGCAAGTTGAAACACCATATCAGCTTCACCATTTTGGTGAGAATTTACCATAAGTTCTTGTTCATTTGAACTTACAGTAAATACATTACGATTTGTAGATGCAGCCTTAAAAACTGGTAATGATGCTATTTCTGATTGTTGTCCTTCAAAAACAACAAGTTGCTTCGGCGATGAAATAAACGTTCGAAGCGGTTTAAAACATCCAATAAAAACTAGAGAAACAAGGAGACAAAGACCTATTATTTTTCGAAATCTTTCTAATTTCAATTTGTTCACTCTCCTCGCTCCTACCCCACATTCAGCCTCTTGGCTTCACTTTTTAATCTCTCCTTGCAGCGCTTTATTTATAACCGGAAGAATTAAGAAATCGTCATTTGAGAAAAAAAAGCTATCCATTACTGGATAGCCTCTGCTGTCTGTTTGAAATGATGCGCTTGCGTAAGTAACTCTTTCGCATGCTCTGTCGTTAAATCTGTAATTTCAACACCAGAAATCATTCGAGCAATTTCTGTTACTTTTTCATCCGTACTTAACACAGTAACCGATGTAATCGTACGATCATTCGCCACTTGTTTTCTAATAAATAAATGAGAGTCCGCCATTGAAGCTACTTGAGGTAAGTGCGTAATACAAAGTACTTGCGAGTTTACTGATACACGATAAATTTTTTCCGCAATAGCCTGTGCAACCCGACCACTCACACCCGTATCCACTTCATCAAAAATAACAGATGCAACACCTTGATGCTTAGAAAAAATGCTTTTTAAAGCTAAAATAATACGAGATAACTCTCCGCCAGAAGCGACCTTTGAAAGTGGCTTTAACGGTTCACCCGGATTCGTTGAAATATAAAATTCCACATGATCGTAGCCATCCGCCGTAAGTTTTACCGGTGTTCCTTCCACGAGAGGTTCTTCTACATTTCCTACCCTCTTCATAATTCTCACTTCAAATTTCGTTTTTTCCATATATAGTTCTTTTAATTCTTGATGAATAGCGCTTGTAAGATGATCTGCAAGCTCATGACGCATAGTACTTAACAACGTTGCTTCTTTTACAATAACACCTTCTAATTTCGTTAACTGCTTTCTCGTCGTTTCAATATGTACGTCTTTATTTTCAATCGTAAAAATTTCTTGTTCAATTTTATCAGCATACGCTAAAATCTCTTCTACAGTATTTCCATACTTTCTCTTTAACATACGGATTTCATTCAAACGTGTTTCAATTTCATCTAGACGTTTCGGATCATATTCCATCATATCTAATTTTTCTCTAAGCTGGTATGCAACTTCTTCTAATAAGTAATAACTATTCGCAATAGAATCATGATTTTCTTGATACGCTTCATCTAAGTGCGTAATACTCTCCATTTGTCCCATTGCATTTCTTACGTGATCCAATCCCTGTCCGTCTCCACTTAACGAACGATACGCATCTCCTAATGCTTTATAAATCTTTTCAAAATTGGAGATTTTTAATCGTTCCTCAGTCAATTCATATTCTTCATCCATTTTTAAATCCGCCTTACGAATTTCTTCATGTTGGAATTGAATTAAATCTAGACGATGGGCCATTTGTTGTTCATTTTCACTTAAAGATTTCAGCTGTTTTTTTAACTTCTCATAGTCTGTATATACATTTTGATATATGCCCAATTGTTTAACAATGCGATTTCCATCAAAATGATCAAGCATAAACATATGACGCTCTTCATTCATTAAATCTTGTGTTTCATGCTGTCCATGAATATCAACTAGCGTTTTTCCAATCTCTTTTAATATGCTGAGTGTAACAAGTTTCCCATTTACACGACAGACACTTTTTCCGTTCGCAGCGATGTCACGCTTCAAAATAATCATGCCATCTTCTATTTCTATATCTAACTCTTCTGCCTTTGCGATACATGGATGTTTGTCATCTTCTACATAGAATAAGCCTTCTATCTCAGCCTTTTCTGTTCCATATCGAACAAATTCTGCTGAACCACGGCCACCAACAAGCAAACTAATTGCATCAATAATAATGGATTTTCCAGCTCCTGTTTCACCACTTAAAACGGTTAAACCTTTTTGAAAAGAAATATTTAATGCCTCAATAATAGCAAAGTTTCTGATCGATAATTCCGATAACAATGCCCCATTCACCTCGTTATAAACTAATCCCCTATTAAGGGCTTTTCTCAGTATTCTTCATTCAAATAGTTATACTATATGTT
>NZ_JBFPJH010000070.1:0-15032 GCF_040838255.1 Bacillus sp. C30
AAGGTCTTTTTGTTTGCATTTTTTAGTTGGCTATTAAAGTCCAGATGTTTTAGGGCTAGCACCAAATTTCGTTTTTGGGACACTATTACATTTTTTGTTGATGAAAACACCCGCCTAAAATAGAAAACTTTTAACCTATTATCATTTATTCCGTAGCTTTTAAGGTATTTAACACGACTTTGGTTGCGTCTGCAATAAGTTTATCATCGTATTTAGCATCTTCTTTATCATGATTAGAAAGTATAGCAAGAACAATCGGCTTTTTATTTGGTGGCCAAATAATTGCGATGTCATTTCTTGTTCCGTAAGATCCCGCGCCTGTTTTATCAGCTACTTCCCATCCTTTTGGTACGCCCGCACGAATCAATTTATCTCCAGTTGTATTTCTCTTCATCCAATCTACTAATAGTTCACGTTTTTCTATTGGAAGTGCAGTTCCTAATGTAAATGATTGAAGTGTCTTAGCTATCGCTTCTGGTGTACTGGTATCATGTGTTTCTCCTGGATGCACTTCATTTAATTCAGGTTCAAATCGTTCTGAAGTAGTAACAGTATCTCCCATTTCTCTCAAGATTTTTTCAAATTCAGAGGGCCCCCCTAACTGTTTAAGAATCAAATTATGTGCTGTGCTGTCACTATATCGAACAGAAGCATCTGCAAGTTCTTTTAACGTCATTCCTGTATCAACATGCTTTTCAGTAATTGGATTATAATTAGAAAGATCTTCATGAGTATACGTAATCCTTTGATCAAGAGCTTCTAATGAGTTCTTGCGTAAAAGAGCGCCCACAGCTAATGATTTAGATGTAGATGCAAATGCAAAACGATCATCTGAATGATAAGCAACAGTTTGATTCGTACCTGTGTCCAGTGCATAAATACCAAGCTTAGCATCATATTCTTTTTCAAGTTTAGCGAAAGATTGATTACCTGTATTTTCTTGTTTAATTTGATTAGCTTGATTCGTTTGTTTAGGTGGTTCAGATTGAGTGTTACTATTGGAACAGCCTATAAGTGATACACATGAAAGTAATACTACAGGCACAATCTTTTTGTAATGTAAAATGTTAAAGAACTTGTTTAAAACGAACATAAATTTTCAACCTCTTTCAAGAATATATGGATTTTGTCTAGGTATTCTAAATACCAATGCAATTAAAGAAGGCATAGGGTAACAATACTACTGCAGCTAAAATTTCACAGGTTAAAGGACATCCAAAACGTTTATCCCGCATTAACGGGCAGTAAGACCCCCACCTCAAAATTCAGCGGAAGCAAAGAAGTTAGGTGGGGGTCGGGCTGCCCGTAAAAGCCCGATTGGTGAGGGCTGATAATCAGTGGGGGATGAACAAAACCCCCACTGATTAAAGTTTCACTTTATATGATTGATAAGTCACGGTTTGGGGTGTTTCTTTTTTGTTTTCACTTGTAATGGTTCACCTGTGAAAGTATTAAACTTGTAATACTTAACAGTAGTATTACGATGCATATTTTTCACTTTTTGGGATAATAAGTCCTTTCTTTTTTTGTAATACATAAAAATAGATGTCAAACGGGATATGTTGTATCCAATCTGGACAACTAATATTAGAAATACACTTATTAGACACTCTAAGTAATAAATTTGTTCCACTTTAAGATGAGGCATAATTTGGGATTTGTAAAATAACAATGGAACTACGTGTTTTTTCGTCATACAAAAACCTCTACATATAAGTAGAGGTTTTTAAATTGTATATTAATGAATTATGCTTTTTTAGATAAAGCAAATCGAGTTCAGGTAAACGAAGAATATAGAATACTTAATTTTAACTAGATTTATTATTAGCTAATTTATTTCCACTACCAAGCTCCGCCTCAATCTGCGAAGTCTTCGATGACTCATCCATACGCCAATACGTAATAAAGCTTATTGCGATACATCCAGCTACGTAAAAATAGAATAGTGATTCCATCCCGATACTCTTTAGCCATAATGCGATGAACTCAGCTGTTCCACCGAATATCGCAACGGTTAGAGCATATGGTAAACCTACGCCTAGTGCGCGAATTTCAGTTGGGAAGAGTTCTGCTTTTACAATTGCGTTAATGGAAGTGTAACCAGTAACGATAATGAGACCGACCATCATGAGTAAGAATGCTACCATTGGTTCTGTCGTTTTTTCCATGAAGAAGAAGATCGGTGCTGTTAGTAAAGTTCCGAGAATACCGAAAGCCATTAATAGTGGGCGGCGTCCAATTTTATCGGATAATAGCCCTGCAATCGGTTGAAGTATAACGAATATAAGTAGTGCGACAAAGTTAATCCAGCTTACAACTTCTTTCGGGAGACCGACTGTATTTACCATGAACTTTTGTAAATATGTTGTGTACGTATAGAATGCAACAGTGCCTCCTAGTGTTAGGCCGACTACTGTTAATACTGCTTTCGGGTGTTTCATAAGAGCGCGAACGGTTCCTGCGCTTTCGCGGTTTTTCGATTCCATATTTGAGAACTGCTCCGATTCATCCATCGTGCGACGAAGCCATAATACAGCTACTGCGCCCATCGCTCCAATAATGAATGGAATACGCCATCCCCAAGCTTTCATATCTGGTTCGCTTAGTAATTGCTGAAGAACAATTTGAACGCCTAACGCAACCATCTGTCCAGCAACGAGCGTTACATATTGAAAACTTGAATAAAAACCACGGCGTCCAGTACTAGCCATCTCAGATAAATATGTTGCGGAAGTTCCATACTCTCCGCCAAGTGATAACCCTTGAAGTAAACGAGCAAGAACTAAAATAATTGGCGCCATAATACCGATGCTTTCGTAACTAGGTGTACAGGCGATAATTAAAGAACCACCGGCCATAACCGTAATGGAAAGCGTTAATGCTGCCCGGCGTCCGTGCCGATCTGCATAGCGTCCCATTAGCAAACTGCCGATAGGGCGCATTAAAAATCCGACTGCGAAAATAGCGGCTGTGTTCAGTAATTGACTCGTTGGATCTCCTTTAGGAAAGAACTCTGCTGAGAAGTAAACAGCGAAAGCAGAGTAAACGTACCAGTCATACCATTCAATTAAATTGCCGACAGAACCTTTGAAGATATTGCCGGCGACTCGGTTAGATTTTGCTTGAGCCATAATAATTCCTCCTCTTGCTTATAAATAAAATGACAATTATGAAAGCGCGTTCAATATAGTTAAATTGTACTGTCCTTGAATTGAAATCGCAATATTATGACAATTTTATTCTTTTTGTACTTTATGTACATGGAGGTTTTTATAGTTGATTCATTTTCAGTTTTGTCATAATAATAGAAAAAGGAGATTGATAGTTTTGAATATTTTATCAAAGGATATGAAGTATGAAGAAATCACGAAAAGTGTCATTACAAACGAAAATACTAGGCTTAATTATTATATTAATTGTATTTGTCGTTCTCTTGTTAGCGGGGATATTTGTTTACATTCAGTCTGTTGATACGAAACGTCAAGTAGAACAGTTAGCTTTGCAAACGGCTAAATCTTTGTCTTTTATGCCAGCTATAAAAGATGCTTTTCAATACAACGAGCATAAAAGTACTATTCAATCCATTGCGGAACAAGTTCGCGAGCAAGCTGGTGCGGATTATGTAATTATAGAAGATCGTTATGGGGTTATGTATTCCCATTCTAATTCGGAGTTGATTGGTACAAAGAGTAACAATCCATATAACTATGAAGCACTCACTTTTGGTGGATATTATACGCTTGAAGGAAAGGGAGTAAGCGGTCCAGCTTTAATGGCGAAGGCACCTATTATTATTCATAACGGAGACTACGATCAAGTAGTAGGCGTTGTTACAGTAGAGTTTTTAATAAAAGGTATTGAATCTAACATACTGAGCAGAACGAAAGAAATTATCCTCTTTTCCTTAGCTGTATTACTAGTTGGAATTGTTGGTGGAGTACTTTTAGCGCGTAGTATCAGAAAAGATACACTCGGTTTAGAGCCAAATGAAATCGCAGCGTTATACCGGGAACGAAGCGCGATACTACTATCCATAAAAGAAGGGATTATCGCTATTGATCAAAACGGTTGTATTACGATGATGAATACGTCGGCAGAAGAAATGCTGCATGTAAATGATGATTATATGCAGCAGCACATTTCAAAAATTTTACCGGAATTTAATATGGAGAGAGTGCTAGAAAACGATCAAGAAATAGCTTTTCAAAATAAAGTGTTTATTTTAAACAGGACACCGATACTCGAAAATAAAAGTACGGTAGGCGTTGTATGTAGTTTTAGAGATAAAACAGAATTACAAAACTTAGTGAATACAATATCTGAGGTAAGAAAGTATTCCGAGGATTTACGCGCTCAAACGCATGAATTTACAAATAAGCTGTTCGTCTTATCAGGATTACTTCAGTTAGGACATTACAAAGAAGCGATTGAATTTATCCAGCAAGAATCTAATATTCATCAAAGCCAAAACCATATTTTATTCCATCAAATTCATGATGCGAAAGTACAAGCTATTTTATTAGGAAAACTCGGAACAGCGTCTGAGAAGAAAATTGATTTTCATATTGAAGGAGATAGTGCGCTTCAACCGTTACCAGACCATATAAAAGTTTCGCACCTTATTACGATCCTTGGAAACATAATCGACAATGCATTTGATGCGGTGAGTGAACGAGAGGGAAAGAGTGTTTCCTTCTTTGTTACGGATATTGGACACGATATTGTGTTTGAAGTGATAGATAGTGGAGCGGGAGTACCGACAGAAAAAATCGCAACTATTTTTCAAAAAGGATTTTCAACGAAAGGAAATGATCGTGGTTACGGGCTAGCAAACGTGAAAGAAATGGTAGATCTACTACAAGGAACAATTGAAATTCAAAACGAGAAAAATGGGGGAGCTATTTTTACAATTTACCTTCCAAAAACATTGAGAGAAAGTACATGACAAACAGGGGGATGGGCATATGTTGAAGGTTGCAATTGCAGAAGATGATTTCCGCGTCGCGCAAATTCAAGAGGAGTTTTTATCAAAAATAAAGGACGTAAAAGTGATTGGAAAAACTTTAAACGCAAAAGAAACGATGGAACTACTACAAAAGGAAGAAATCGATTTACTTCTATTAGATAATTATTTACCAGATGGAATTGGAACAGACTTATTGCCGAAAATTCATGCGGATTTTCCAAACGTTGACGTCATTATGATTACAGCGGCGAATGAAAACCATATGCTAGAAAAAGCAATTCGAAATGGCGTAAGTAACTACCTTATAAAACCGGTCACGTTAGATAAATTTGTTCGAACAATTGAAGACTATAAAAGAAAGAAGCAACTGTTACATAGTAACAATGAAGTAAATCAAGCACTAATCGATAATTTTTTCGGCACTTCGCAAATACAAGACATGAAAAACTTACCGACTGGTGTTGATCCGTTAACACTGCAAAAAGTGAAAGACATTATAAAAGGATTCGAAGAGGGAATTACAATAGAAGAAATGGGAGAGCAAATGGGGGCCTCCAGAACAACCGCAAGAAGATATTTAGAATACTTAGTAGCGACAAATGAGTGCACAGTAGAGTACACATACGGTATTATCGGACGGCCAGAACGAAAGTATCGAATAGGACGAGGATTATGAAAAAACGATTATTACTATATATATGGATCATGACAGGAGTAATAGCTGGTTGTTCCGTAGAAAAAACGCACACAAATAAAATGAACATAGAAGAAGTAGAAATCGTTGCGCCAAACGTTCAAGGAGCGGGATGGGATTTAACGGCACGAGCAATGCAAAAAACGTTGACAGAAGAAAAAATCTTCACAAAACCAATCAAAGTCACAAACAAAGTAGGCGGCAGCGGTGACGTCGGATGGAAATATACGAAACAAAAAGGCGGTCACGTACTTGCGGTTAACTCAAGCTTACTCATAACGAATAACCTACTAGGCCACAGTAAACTAACATATAAAGACTTCACCCCGCTCGCAACATTAGCATCAGATTGGGAAGTCGTTGTCGTATCAAAAGAATCAAACATAGAAAACGCAAACCAACTAATGGAACAACTAAAACAAGACAAGAAAAACTTCAAAATCGGCGTTGCCCCCGGCCTAGGAAACGACGATCACCTATCCTTCGTACAAGTAAGTAAAGTATTTGGCATAAACCCTGCCGAACTACAATTCTTCGTCTACGAAAACAAAGAAAAAATCATAAACGCCCTAATGAACAAACAAATTAACGCCGCAACAATGACCCTATCCGAAGCCGAAAAACAATACAAAGCCGGCAAAATAAAAATACTAGCCGTATCCGCATCAAAACGCCTAGACCGACTACCAGAAATCCCAACGTGGAAAGAACAAGGCATCGACGTTGTCTTCCAGCATTGGAAAGGGGTTATGGGGCCGAAGGATATGACGGAGGAAGAGGTTGCTTATTGGGATGATGTGATTAGGAGGATGGTGGAGAGTGATAGTTGGAGGGGGATTTTGAGGGAGAGGGGTTGGAATTCTTATTATAAGAATAGTGGAGAGAGTAGGGTGTTTTTCGAGGAATGTGATTTTAGGTATGAGGAGATGGTGAAAAAAGAGGCTTAAGAGGGAAGTATTCGATCATGCTTTATTTTTGTAGTTACTTCTATATAATATAAAAGAGATGAGAGTGTTAGGCTAATTACATTAAAGGTGCTAGATAGGAATAGATAAATTCTGTCTTACTGTTTAAAAATATATTAGTCGTTAAAAGATATAAAAGGCATTTTTCAGTCTATAAGGTGTGGGAACGTAAATTATAGAGTTTCTGTGAGATTTAAGGAGGATATAATGAAGAAAAATATTTATGTTGTTGGAGCAGTAATTGTCCAAGATGAGAAAATTTTATGTGCACAAAGAGGGCCATCTAAATCGCTACCTCTTATGTGGGAATTTCCAGGTGGGAAAATAGAAGAGGGAGAAACACCTCAAGAGGCGTTAAAGCGTGAAATCGATGAAGAAATGCATTGTAGCGTGCAGATTGGTGAACAAATTGATTATACAGCCTATGAGTATGATTTTGGTATTGTTCATTTGAAAACTTTTTATTGTAAACTTGTTGAAGGAAGTCCGGTTTTAACTGAGCATGTAGCAATTAAATGGTTATATCCGAATGAACTGGCAGATTTAGAGTGGGCACCTGCGGATATCCCAACTATTGAGAAATTATCAAAAGAATCGCTTGTAAAGTGATTTGATTAAAAACTATTCGTTTTATGCGGATAGTTTTTTTATTGTAATAAATTTGCACTTTAAATCAGTGAGTAATACAATTAGTATAAAAATTTGTCATAAATGGTGATCATATGGAGAATTTCATTCAAAAGTTAGAAGGGTCTTTATATAAAGGATTTATTGATCAAGAACATAATCATCCTGGAATATATAAGCCTAAATTATTAGTAAACAATACGAAGAAAAATGAAAATGTTTTAAGCTCATTGTTGGAAGAGCTTGAAAATAGTACAGCCTTTATTTTCTCAGTGGCTTTTATTACGGAAAGTGGGCTAGCGACTTTAAAATCACATTTCCTTGATCTTAAACAAAAAGGGGTTAAAGGACGTATATTAACATCTACATTCTTAAATTTTAATACACCAAAAGTGTTTAGAGAGTTAATGAAACTTGAAAATGTAGAAGTAAGATTAACAAATTTATCTGGTTTTCATTCAAAGGGATACATATTTGATAACAAAACACATTGTTCATTAATTGTCGGTAGTTCAAATCTGACTGCACATGCTTTGAAGGTAAACTATGAATGGAACGTTAAGTTAACATCGCATGAAGATGGAGAGATTGTACAGCATTTTAAGAATCAATTTGAAGAAGTTTGGGAGCATTCTCAAGTATTAACTGAAGAGTTAATTGGAAATTACGAAACAATATATGAACAAGTTGCAGAAAATAAGTTACTAGATCGAGTTATAGAATTACCTGGTCAATATCATAATTCAATTGAAGAAGCTTTGAAAATTACTCCAAATAAAATGCAACAAGCTGTGTTAAAAGAAATACAAGCTATTCGAGACGCTGGAAAAGAAAAAGGATTAGTTATCTCTGCAACAGGAACGGGGAAGACATATCTTTCAGCATTTGATGTCAGAAATTTTGCACCTAAACGGATGCTATTTATTGTTCATCGAGAGCAAATATTAAATAAAGCAAAATCAGATTTTCAAAAAGTTCTTGGTGGAGCCGATGAGGATTTTGGGATTTTATCAGGATCAAATAAGCAAATGAATGCTAAATATTTATTTGCGACGATCCAAACCATTTCAAAAGAGGACACTTTACATCAATTTGATCCTGAGCTATTCGATTATATTTTAATAGATGAAGTTCATAAAGCTGGTGCTAGTTCTTATCATAGGGTTATTGATTATTTTAAACCTAAATTTTTAATGGGAATGACTGCTACACCTGAACGTACAGATAATTTTAATATTTATGAGCTCTTTGATTACAACATTGCTTATGAGATTCGTTTGCAAGAAGCACTTGAAGAAGATATGCTTTGTCCTTTCCATTATTTTGGAGTAATTGATTTTGAATATAATGGTGAAAAGATAGATGACACTACGGTTTTATCTAAACTTGTTACGGAAGAACGGGTGGATCATATAGTTGAAAAAGTAAAATACTATGGTTTTTCTGGTGAAAAGGTAACAGGATTAATGTTTTGCAGCCGAAAAGATGAGGCTGAACAATTATCACATGCTTTAAATAACAAAGGTTTTCGCACATTTGCATTAACCGGCGATCATTCACAACAGGAAAGAGAACTGCGTGTGAACCAATTAGAAAATGGCATACTTGATTATATTTTAACAGTAGATATTTTTAATGAAGGAATTGATATTCCAAGTGTGAACCAAGTTGTTATGTTAAGACAAACTCAATCAAGTATTATCTTTATACAGCAGCTGGGGCGTGGGCTTCGAAAACACAATTCGAAAGATTTTGTTACGATTATTGATTTTATTGGAAACTATAAAAACAACTATTTAATTCCGATTGCTCTTTCAGGGGATAGATCACAAAATAAAGATAATATACGTAGATATACAAATGACACGAGTTATATTAAAGGCATTTCAACAGTTAACTTTGAAGAGATAGCGAAAAAGCAAATCTTTAAAGCGATTAACGATAGTAATTTAACAGCAATGAAAATATTAAAAGAAGCTTTTGGTGAGTTGAAAAATAGAATAGGAAGAATTCCATATCTATATGACTTTATAGTAAACCATTCTATTGATCCAGTTGTACTTGTGGAAGGATATTCGAATTATTATCAGTTTCTATTGAAAATGAAAGAGGATGTCCCTGCATTAACAGAGTACGAAAATAAAGTTTTAACAATGTTTTCATTAGAAGTATTAAATGGAAAACGTAAAAATGAAATTGTTTTATTAGAATTGTTACTAAAGCAAGGAAAAGTTGATAAAGATGAGTATTTAAAACAACTTAAAAAATCTAATTGCTTAACAGATGATGATACGATTACGTCTGTGCAGCGGGTTTTTGAGTTATCATTTTTCACACAGAATAACCAGAAAAAATATGGTGAAAAGCCAATTCTCGTATTGCAAGAAGATAATACGTACATGTTTAATGATTTAATCCGAGAAAGTTTAGAAAAGAATGAATACTTCAAGTATATGGTAATGGACATCATTAAAAGTGCGAAAGAAAAGAACAAAAACTATGAGTGTGATAGTAACCTTACTATATATAAAAAATACTCAAGAAAAGATGCATGTAAACTTTTAAATTGGCACATTGATGAGACTTCAACTATGTATGGCTATAAAACCAAATACTCTACTTGCCCAATATTTGTCACATATCATAAAAACGATGAGGTAGAATCCAGTGTGAACTACGGTGATGAATTCCTTAATCAAGATGTTCTTAAATGGTATACAAGAAGTAATAGAACATTAAAGTCAAAGGAAGTTCAAACAATTATTGATGCTAAAGAAAATAATATTGATGTCCATATTTTTGTGAAAAAAGATGATGACGAGGGAAGCGACTTTTACTATTTAGGAAAAGCGAGACCTGATAAAGCAAGTGTAGAACAAACTGAAATGCAAGATAAAAGTGGAAAAGAACTACCGGTTGTTACGATGAATATGATTATGGAGAAATCGGTGGATAATAAGCTGTATGATTATTTAAAGGATAGTAATATTTTTTAGGTAGATTAAATTTTTAATGCTTGTCTAGCTTAAAAATGATTAACGGGATAGTAGTATTAGTGGATAGGATAAGGCTGTATCAAAATGGCATTGGAGTATGCTTTTGATATGGCCTTATTTATTAGAATTTAATGTGTTTTTTGTTAGGTTTGTAGGTTCAATGGAGATGGATCTTTCTTATATGCTGCAGTGTGTAAATAGAGGTTATCAGAGTAGGTGATGATAAGGTGCATATGATTAGTCAGTTTGCAAGTGGTGGGGGGAGGATGTTACGTTGCGGGTGCTTTGTTCTCAATTAAGATGTTATTCAAGTGAAGCAAGATGGCTTATACGTAACGCTAGATGAAAGTAAAACTGCGAAAAGAACGTTTAAACATCCAGAAACAGACGAGGTAATAGAACTTTACTTCCAGAAAAGAAATGGTTAACTGGGAAATTAAGTAATAGCAAGCAAACGTGATTCCGGTTAGGATCGAACTCACGACCTCCAACCTGTCAAAGTGAAGGTCTTATTTTATCTATATTAGTATTATTAAATTTTTTCTATATAATCCCCTTGCACCTCCCCCAACGTCACCCCCTAACCTAAAGAAGACAAATCAAAAAGGGGGAGCAAACCACTCATGAAAACCACCAGAAAAGAAAAAAGAAACACCACCATTATGCTACTACTCTCAGCCGCAATAGGAATCTTTTCACCACTATTTATGTACATCACACTGGCACGTAAAAATGAGGTTTACAAATATCATTGCCGAAAAGCATTTAATTTTCATTTGTTAATCTTTCTTCTATTTAATATTAGTTCGCGTATTAGTGATGTTTTGTTTTGGATCGTATTTGCTTTTGAGGTAGTTCAAGTGATCATTGTTGCGTGGAAAGTAATACGCGATGAACCATATCGTTATTTCATTCGAATTCTTTTATTTAAAGAAGATAAGTATGTCGTGGAAGGAGAATAGGTGATGAAACAAGAAGTGGAGATAAGGGGAAAGCGAATTTTTATTATGTTCGCAGTGTTGTTTATTGCGATTTATATCGTTTTACGAAAAAGAAAGTATGGGTACTTTTATGATGGTATTAGTGAGTATGAAAATCGTTATAGAGGTAATGCTCCCTGTTTATTGCTTGTTGTAGGTTTGCTTCAATATTGTAGGCAGAATGAGATGAGTTTTTCTCGTATGCTTCAGTATGTGAAAGAGAAGTTATCGGAGTAGGTGATGATATGGCATGGATGATTAGTGAGTTTGCAAGTGTTGGGGATGTTACGGTGCGGACGCTTCGTTATTATGACAAGATTAATTTATTAAAGCCAAGCGATTATACTGAGGGTGGGCATCGGTTATATACGAAAGATGATTTGTATGTGCTTCAGCAAATTCAATCGTTTAAGCATCTCGGTTTTTGGCTTGGGGAAATTCAAAATATTATATTGCAGCGTGATGTAGAGACGGAAGATTTTTTAAGACAAATACATTTTCAAAGGGAATTGCTTTTGGCAGAGCAAGAGAGAATTGCGAAGGTACTTTCGCATATGGATGAGATGATGAAGAAGTTTCAAAAGGAAGAACGAGTGGATATTGCTTTGTTTTCTTCTTTTCTACAAACTTTTATATGGGAGAAAGAAAATAAAGAATGGTTAGAGGAACACTTTTCAACGGATAGTGTTCAAACGTTTTATAATAATAAGGAATTAAAAGAAAAGTTTGATCGGCGTTTTATGGATGTGATAGGGAAGTTGAAAAAGTATAAGGAAGAAGAGAAGGACCCGAGTCATCATGACGTTCAAGTTACTTTGAAGCAATTTTTTAATTTAATAGAAGAAGTAACGAACTATCTTGATACACCTCAAAGTGATATAGAGGACATAATTAAACAATCAAACCTCCCATTATCCGAATTCCCAGCCCTCTTCACAACCGAAGAAGAAAACTATATAAAAGAAGCAGTGCAGCAGTTTAACACCTAGTTAAACTGCTTTTCCATTATAATAGAAGAAAAATCTAACGGAGGAAATCCCATGCCAACCTACAACAAACTAATCCGAAACAAAATCCCACAAATAATAAAAGCTAATGGAAAAACCCCCACAACAAGAATCCTACCCGAAGACGAATACATAAAAGAAATCTGCAACAAAACAGAAGAAGAACTAACCGAATACCTAGAAGCAACAACAAAAGAACACAAACTCGAAGAACTATCCGACCTACTAGAACTAATAAATGCCCTAGCCGAACACGAAGGCACAACACTAGAAGAAATCAACAACATCCGGAAAAAGAAAGCAGAAGAACGAGGTGGCTTCTCAGATCGAGTCTTTTTAATCGAAGTAACCGATAACTAGCCCCTCCCAAGCCCCTACCAAGTAATAAATCACTAAGAAAAAACAAAACAAAACAAAACAAAAACACCAACAAACACCGTAGTAGTAGTCAAAAAAAAATTGAAATAACACGCCAAAAACCCACCCCTCCTTCCTATATAGTACAAAGAGGAATTTTTCATTTTTGAATGAGGACGGGAGGAATTTGGATGGCGGTGTATCGTAATGTGCAGGTGAATTTTTGGCAGGATGATTTTGTTTTGGATTTGACGCCGGAGGAGCGGTATTTTTATGTTTACTTATTAACTTGTTCGAAGACGACGCAGTGTGGGATTTTTCCTTTTCCGAAGCGGTTAGCTGAGATGGAGACGGGTTATAATCGGGAGACTGTTGATAAGTTGGTGCAGCGTTTCATTGATTATGGAAAGATTCTTTATGATGCGGATACGAGGGAGTTATTTATTTTAAATTGGCTTCGTTATAATCCTGTGACGAATACGAATGTGGAGAAGTGTGTGCTTCGTGAGCTGAAGGGTGTGAAGAATAAGGAGTTTGTACATATGTTTCTTCGTAAGTGCGTAGAGGAGGAGCTGAATGTTCCGATGCTTTTAGCACATTTCGGTATGCCTGGTGATTTGGCCGTTCATGATGTTGATCCGGTTTGTGAAGAGGCGGAAGAAGAGGTTATGGAGGAAGAGACGGGAAGTCGTGTGTTTTCTTTTTACGAGCAACATTTTGGTAGTTTGTCTCCGTTTGCGGTAGAGGAACTGAGTGCGTGGATGGAAGATTTGTCAGAGGAGCTTGTGCTGAAGGCTCTTCAAATCGCGTATGAGAATAATAAGCGGACGGTTGCTTATGTGAAGGGGATTTTGCGTGGCTGGCACGGGAAAGGATTTACGAAGGTTTCTGAGGTTGAGGCGGATACGGCTCAGTTTAGGAAGAAGGAGTCGTCTGTTAGTACTGGGGAGACTGAGGAGTTTTTGACGAGGTGCGAGGAGTGGGAGAAGAATGCGCTGTCAGAGGAAGAGTTGCAGCGGTTTTTAGCGGAACGCGGGTGGCGTCCATGAGTATTCAAAATGTGGAGGCGGAGAAGACGGTGTTAGGTTCTCTATTAATGGATGGAGAGCTTATTAAGGAGTGCCGTTTGACGGAGCAATATTTTTCGATGCCGGTGCACAAATCTATATTTCAGCTGATGCGAAAAATGGAAGAAGAGGGGCAACCGATTGATCTTGTGACGTTCATTTCTAGGATAGATCCGAAGTTTCTAAAGGGGATCGGGGGAATGGAGTATTTTATAGGGTTAATGGATGGTGTGCCTGCGACTAGCAACTTCTCTTATTATGAGGGGCTTGTTCGAGGTGCATGGAAAATGTATCAGGCTGGCGTTCTTGGGCGCAAGATGGGAGAGCGTCTTATTGCGGAGAAGAATGAGAAAATTATTGGTGAGACGATTACGGAGCTTTGTGAGTTAGAGGAAAAGGACTGTGTATGTGAGTTTGATTTGAAGGATGCGTTAGTTGGTTTGTATGAAGAACTTCATCAAGATACGAAAGAGAATACTGGTATTGAGACTGGTTATACATCGTTAAATAAGATGACGTGCGGATTGCAGGAAGGTGATTTTGTTGTTCTTGGTGCGCGTCCTTCTATGGGAAAAACGGCGTTTGCGTTAAATATCGCGCTGCATGCGGCGAAGTCTGGAGCGGCAGTTGGATTGTTTTCGTTAGAGATGAGTAGTAAGCAATTGCTAAAAAGGCTGGCGTCTTGCCTAGGTGAAGTGTCAGGAGGCAGGCTGAAAAATCCGAAGCATCGTTTTGCGATGGAAGACTGGGAAAAGGTGAGTAAGGCGTTTGCGGAGATCGGTGAATTACCACTTGAGATTTACGATAATGCAGGTGTTACGGTGCAAGATATTTGGATGCAGACTCGTAAGTTAAAGAGGAAGCACGGTGATAAAAAGCTTTTAGTTATTGTAGATTATTTGCAGCTCATTACGGGCGATCCGAAGCATAAGGGCAATCGATTTCAAGAGATTAGTGAAATTTCACGTAAGCTTAAGTTGTTAGCGCGTGATTTAAATGTTTGTATAGTGGCGTTATCGCAATTGTCTCGTTCCGTAGAGTCACGTCAAGATAAGCGACCACTTTTATCTGATTTAAGAGAGACAGGACAAATTGAGCAAGATGCGGATGTCATTATGCTTATGTATCGTGAGGATTATTATGATAAGGAAACGATGCAGAAAGAGATGACGGAGATTCATGTGGCGAAGCATCGGAATGGACCTGTGGGTAGTTTTAAATTGAGATTTTTGAAGGAGTTTGGGCGGTTTGTGGAGATGGTAAATTAGTAGGAGGAAAAAGGTGCGATTAAAAGAGATACTATAATTTTTTTACAAAGAGTAGTATTAAGAAAGACGTAAATAATGTTGAGAGATAATCAAAAAGTTCTTAAA
>NZ_JBFPJH010000071.1:0-14877 GCF_040838255.1 Bacillus sp. C30
TAGTTGGGACCTTGTCCCTGTGAGAGTAGGACGTCGCCAAGCAAGATAAAAACACGAGTCATTTGACTCGTGTTTTTTTATTTCCCATGAAATAGGTTGGATTCCGTTAGTAAAAATGCTGAAATATAGTAAGGGATTTTTTGAGCAGAAATATTGAGAAATTGATAAATAAACGGATAATCTTCAGATCCATAGCTTCCAAGTAAGTCATACCACCAATCTGTTTCATACCTAGAAATCATACTTAAATTATAGAGCAATAAATAATGAACAAGAAGCTCAGGCAACACTGGCTTAGAGTTTCTAGGGTCAGTCGTAAGTGGTAAATAATAAGTGTCAGTAAGATACTCGTAGTATAAAGGTGTGCTATACATAGGATTCCATGATTGAATAGGTGCTGAAAAAAACACATTTAATTCATTGTTTTTCTCAGGTGCGTGTTGTATTGATAAATGCTTACAAGCTGTTTCGATGTAACGAGAAAATCTCTCTTTGGTCATATGTAGTCGATCTAGTATGTTGACTGAAAAAGAAAGTTCATTTTTATTTGTTGAATCAATTTTATATAATGTTGTTCCTTTTTGACTATAGCGAAATAAATGTTGTAATTCAGGGATTTTTCCCATTAGCTCTAACATATTAAACTTTTCTGTTTCTAAGTGTTTCATGTGAAACAGTTGTTCTGCCGCGTGAGTAAATAGTCCATTTTTCTGTATTTTCACTTCATCTTCTAAAAATTGATATCCTTGTTTTTTTCGTTTACGGGTTGTCACTCCATGTGCTAAAACGGTTGTTGATTCTGGATAGTTTGGATTAATAGTTAATAAACAGGCTTTAAAAAGTTGTCCCATCCCATAAAATAACAGCATTGGCTGAATGGAAAATGGCGCTGTTTTATATAATTCATAATAATTTTTACCGTGTTCTAAGTAATAAATAAATGGATAACAATTTTCAAAACTTTTTTTTTCGGCATCCTGAATCGAGGATTTTTCATAACAACGGGCAAGATAATGTTGTACGTTTTGAGATGAAAAGAAGAAACTTAACTGCTGCCAAGCACAAGGTGTATGATGCATATATTACGCTCCTTTTATTGTCTAAAAATTCTAACATATTTATACTTTCTTGACAGTATTTTAACCAATTGATAAGCTACTAATAATAATTTCTGGTATCATGGGGGGAACAATTATGTGGGAATCTAAATTTGTTAAAGAAGGTTTGACTTTTGATGATGTATTACTTGTACCAGCAAAATCAGATATATTACCAAGAGAAGTAAGTGTTAAAACAGTTTTATCTGAAAGCTTACAGTTAAACATCCCGTTAATTAGTGCAGGAATGGATACAGTAACAGAAGCCGATATGGCTATTGCAATGGCTCGTCAAGGCGGTTTAGGAATCATTCATAAGAATATGTCTATTGAGCACCAGGCAGAGCAAGTTGACAAAGTAAAGCGCTCTGAAAGCGGCGTTATTTCAGATCCATTCTTTTTAACTCCAGAACATCAAGTATATGATGCGGAACATCTTATGGGAAAATACCGTATCTCAGGTGTACCAGTTGTAAATAATTTAGATGAGCGAAAATTAGTTGGTATTATTACAAACCGTGATATGCGTTTCATCCAAGACTACTCAATCAAAATTTCTGACGTAATGACAAAAGAACAGTTAATTACAGCCCCAGTTGGTACTACACTAGGAGAAGCTGAAAAGATCTTACAAAAGTATAAAATTGAAAAGCTCCCTCTTGTTGATAATAGCGGTGTATTACAAGGGCTTATTACAATAAAAGATATTGAAAAAGTAATTGAATTTCCAAACTCTGCAAAGGATAAGCAAGGACGCTTATTGGTTGGAGCAGCAGTTGGTGTAACGGCTGATGCAATGCTTCGTATCGATGCATTAGTAAAAGCGAGTGTAGATGCAATTGTACTTGATACAGCTCATGGACATTCTCAAGGTGTTATTGAAAAGGTAAAAGAAGTTCGAGCGAAATATCCAGCACTAAATATTATTGCTGGTAATGTTGCTACAGCTGAAGCAACAAAAGCATTAATTGAAGCTGGTGCAAATGTAGTTAAAGTTGGTATTGGACCAGGATCTATTTGTACAACGCGTGTTGTAGCTGGGGTTGGTGTACCACAATTAACAGCAGTTTATGATTGTGCAACTGAAGCCCGTAAATACGGCATTCCAGTTATTGCAGATGGCGGTGTTAAGTACTCTGGTGATATGGTTAAAGCTTTAGCAGCAGGAGCACACGTTGTTATGCTAGGTAGTATGTTCGCTGGTGTAGCTGAAAGCCCTGGAGAAACTGAAATTTACCAGGGTCGTCAATTTAAAGTATATCGTGGTATGGGTTCTGTTGGAGCAATGGAAAAAGGAAGTAAAGATCGCTACTTCCAAGAAGGAAACAAAAAACTTGTTCCAGAAGGTATTGAAGGACGAGTACCATATAAAGGACCTTTAGCAGATACAGTTCATCAATTAGTTGGTGGATTACGTGCAGGTATGGGATACTGCGGAGCACAGGATTTAGAATTCTTACGTGAGAATGCGCAGTTCATTCGTATGTCGGGTGCTGGTTTACGTGAAAGCCACCCTCATCACGTACAGATTACAAAAGAGGCTCCAAACTACTCATTATAATGTCTTATATGTAAATAGACAGAGATTTGATATCTCTGTCTATTTTTTTTTGATTATGTTAGAATAACGGTTATGTGAGTACATAGATATTGGGGGTAGCAAAAGTGAAAGGTATGTTTTGCAAAAGATTCATTGCGTTGGTAACAGTGCTTACACTAGCTTTTGGCATGTTTGCACCATATAGCAATGCATCAGCAGAAACAGGAGCTGCTTTAAACATTGAAGCAGGTGCAGCGATTTTAGTTGAAGCGAATTCTGGAAAAATTGTATATCAAAAGAATGCAGATGAATTATTATCAATTGCTAGTATGACAAAGATGATGAGTGAATATTTAGTTCATGAAGCAGTGGATAAAGGAAAACTTAAGTGGGATCAAAAAATTAAGGTTTCTGAATATGCATATAAGATTTCACAAGATGCTTCATTATCAAATGTTGCATTAGAAAATGGTGGCCTGTATACAGTAAAAGAGTTATACGAGGCAATGGCAATCTTTTCTGCAAATGGTGCAACAATTGCATTAGCAGAAGCAATTGCAGGTAAAGAAGTAGATTTCGTAAAAATGATGAATGATAAAGCGAAAGAACTAGGATTGAAAAATTATAAATTTGTTAATTCTACGGGTTTAACGAACAAAGATTTAAAAGGGATGCATCCTGAAGGTACAACACCGGATGAAGAAAATAAAATGTCTGCGAAGGATGTTGCAACTTTAGCGCAACATTTAATTAAAGATTATCCAAAAGTGTTAGATACAGCAAAAATCCCGAAAAAAGTTTTCCGTCCCGAAAAAGAGAAATTTGGGATGTCGAACTGGAACTGGATGTTAAAGGGTTTAGTTAAAGAATATGACGGAGTAGATGGTCTAAAAACAGGATCAACTCCAGAAGCAGGGGACTGCTTCACTGGTACGGTTGAACGAAACGGTATGCGTTTTATTTCTGTAGTTATTAAAACAAGTTCTCATACAGCGCGTTTCGATGAGACGAAGAAATTATATGATTATGGCTTTGCTAACTTTGAAATGAAGAAAATGTATGAAAAAGGTTCTTCGGTCAAAGGAAAAGAAACAGTAAGAGTTGAAAATGCGAAAGATAAAGATGTAGCAGTTCAAACGAAGCAAGCTGTTTCACTTCCGGTGCCAAAGGGAAGTAAAGACGTTTATAAAACAGAATTTAAAGAAGGAAATAAGGGACAAGAAGCACCTCTGAAAAAGGGAGTTGCACTTGGACAAATGGTTGTAACGTCTAAAGATAGTAATGATCCTGGATTTTTATCAGGAAAATCATTACAAGTAGACCTTGTAACAAAATCTGAAGTAGAAGAGGCAAGCTGGTTTACACGTTCTATGCGCGGAATTGGTTCTTTCTTTAGTGGTATGTGGAATGGTGCTATTGATACAGTAAAAGGTTGGTTTTAAAAGCTCCTCATTGTAGGAGCTTTTTCTTATTCCTATTTTTCATACCGACTTTATGAAAAAGTAGTAGACAAGCATCAGATAGTTAGTGGTAGAATGTAAGAGTATTCTTAATTTTCTTCTTTAACGGGGAAAGCAATTCACCTAGGGGGGTTTTTGTACATGACAAATGTAACAGGGACAGAACGTGTAAAACGTGGAATGGCAGAAATGCAAAAAGGCGGCGTTATTATGGACGTAGTTAACGCTGAGCAAGCAAGGATTGCAGAAGAGGCAGGCGCAGTTGCTGTTATGGCATTAGAGCGTGTACCTGCAGATATTCGTGCAGCAGGTGGCGTTTCTCGTATGGCAGATCCAACAATTGTTGAAGAAGTTATGGGTGCTGTATCAATTCCGGTTATGGCAAAATGTCGTATCGGTCACCTTGTAGAAGCACGTGTATTAGAATCATTAGGGGTAGACTATATCGATGAGAGTGAAGTATTGACTCCTGCTGATGAAGTATACCATTTAAATAAACGTGATTACACAGTTCCGTTTGTATGTGGTTGCCGCGATATCGGAGAAGCTGCACGTCGTATTGCAGAAGGTGCAGCTATGCTTCGTACAAAAGGTGAACCTGGAACAGGAAACATTGTAGAGGCAGTGCGTCATATGCGCCAAGTCAATGCAGAAATCCGTCAAGTTGCAAGTCTACGTGAAGATGAGTTAATGACATATGCAAAAAATACTGGTGCTCCTTATGAAGTACTACTTGAAATTAAACGCCTTGGTCGCCTGCCAGTTGTAAACTTTGCAGCAGGTGGTGTAGCAACACCAGCAGATGCAGCGTTAATGATGCAACTTGGTGCTGATGGTGTATTTGTTGGATCTGGTATCTTCAAATCAGAGAACCCAGAGAAATTTGCACGTGCAATCGTTGAAGCAACGACTCATTATGAAGATTACGAACTAATTGCAAGTCTTTCTAAAGGATTAGGTAATGCAATGAAAGGTATCGAAATTTCAACGTTATTACCAGAACAACGCATGCAAGAGCGTGGATGGTAATTAAAGGAGATCTTTAAAATGGTGAAAATCGGTGTACTAGGTCTTCAAGGTGCAGTTCGTGAGCATGTAAAATCAGTTGAGGCAAGTGGTGCAGAAGCTGTTGTTGTAAAGCGTATAGAGCAACTTGAAGAGATTGATGGTCTTATTTTACCAGGCGGTGAAAGTACAACAATGCGCCGTCTTATTGATAAGTATGCTTTCATGGAGCCTCTTCGTACATTTGCGAAGTCTGGTAAACCAATGTTTGGCACATGTGCAGGAATGATTCTTCTTGCGAAAACACTTATTGGCTATGAAGAAGCACATATTGGTGCTATGGATATTACGGTTGAGCGCAATGCGTTCGGACGCCAAAAAGATAGTTTTGAAGCTGCACTTTCAATGAAAGGTGTGGGAGAAGACTTTGTTGGTGTATTTATCCGTGCTCCGTATGTTGTAAATGTAGCTGATGATGTTGAAGTACTTTCTATGCATGGCGAGCGAATAGTAGCGGTAAGGCAAGGGCCGTTTTTAGCTGCTTCTTTCCATCCGGAATTAACGGATGATCATCGTGTAACAGCATACTTTGTAGAAATGGTAAAAGAAGCGAAAATGAAAAAAGTTGTATAAGTAACTTGCAACTTGTATAAGATTATAGTAAATTGATGATAACAATTTTATAAAATAAGCGTGTTGATAGGAAGTAGTAACAAATGTTGTTTCTTATAGAGAGTCGATGGTTGGTGGAAATCGATAGAAACAGTTTGTGAATCCATCCTGGAATGGAATGTGGAATATCTTTTGATTAGTAAACATTCCCGGTGAAGAGCCGTTATTTCTACTTGAGAGGAAAGCGGTAATGCTTTCAACTAGGGTGGCAACGCGGGTTAACTCCCGTCCCTTTGTATAGGGACGGGAGTTTTTTGTGTTTTATAAAATAAAAGGAGGAGTATATAATGCTTGATATTAAATTTTTACGTACGAATTTTGAAGAAGTAAAAGCAAAATTACAGCATAGAGGCGAAGATTTAACGGATTTTGGTCGCTTTGAAGAACTTGATACGAGAAGAAGAGAGCTACTTGTTCAAACAGAAGAACTAAAAAGTAAACGTAACGAAGTATCTCAACAAATTTCAGTATTAAAGCGTGAAAAGAAAGATGCGGAAGCTCTAATTCTAGAAATGCGTGAAGTTGGGGAAAAAGTAAAAGATCTTGATAATGAGCTTCGTACAGTTGAAGAAGATTTAGAAAGATTAATGCTATCTATCCCAAATATCCCTCATGAATCTGCCCCAATAGGTGAAACAGAGGATGATAACGTAGTAGCACGTACTTGGGGAGAAGTGAAAGAATTTACTTATGAGCCAAAACCACATTGGGACCTTGCTACTGATTTAGGGATTTTAGATTTTGAACGTGCTGGGAAAGTAACAGGAAGCCGATTTGTATTTTACAAAGGTGCTGGTGCAAGATTAGAACGTGCTTTGATTAGCTTTATGCTTGACCTTCATACTGATGAGCATGGATATGAGGAAGTATTGCCTCCTTATATGGTAAACCGTGCAAGTATGACAGGAACAGGGCAACTTCCGAAGTTTGAAGAAGATGCATTCCGTATTGAAAGTGAAGATTATTTCCTAATCCCAACAGCTGAAGTACCTGTAACGAATATGCATCGTGATGAGATTGTGAGTAAAGAGCAATTGCCGATACGATATGCTGCGTTTAGCTCATGCTTCCGTTCTGAAGCAGGTTCAGCTGGTCGTGATACACGTGGTTTAATTCGCCAACACCAATTTAATAAAGTTGAACTTGTGAAGTTCGTGAAACCAGAAGATTCTTACGAAGAGTTAGAAAAATTAACAAATGATGCAGAGCGCGTGTTACAATTATTAGAGTTGCCATATCGCGTTATGAGCATGTGTACAGGAGATTTAGGATTTACAGCAGCGAAGAAATACGATATTGAAGTATGGATTCCAAGCTATGGTACATATCGTGAAATTTCTTCTTGTAGTAATTTTGAGGCATTCCAAGCGAGACGCGCGAATATCCGTTTCCGTCGTGAGCCAAATGGCAAACCGGAACATGTTCATACACTAAATGGATCTGGTCTTGCAATTGGACGTACAGTGGCAGCTATTTTAGAGAACTACCAACAAGAAGATGGTACAATTATAATTCCAGAAGTTCTTCGCCCTTATATGGGAGGAAAAACAGTTATTAAATAAGTTAAAACATTCATCGGTATGAGTGATTGGTAATTATGGACGTTGTCAGCAGTGTCATAAAGGAGAGGGGAAGTAAAATTTTCCTTTCCTCATAATTTATTATAGTAGGGTTGACTAACTGTTTTTCTTTTGATATTATATTTGATGTCAATATGGAGGTATACCCAAGTCTGGCTGAAGGGATCGGTCTTGAAAACCGACAGGCGGCGAGAGTCGCGCGGGGGTTCGAATCCCTCTACCTCCTCCAGATATAATTGACAACAGCGCATATAAGTGGAGATTGGAGAACTCGTTACCAACACGTAACGAGTTTTTATTTTAAAACCAATCATAAAGTATGATGTAAGGATATAGTGTCCTTATTACACACTCATATTCCGATGATTATCTTTATAGATATGAAAGGAGTTAACATGGATCTTATTATACAAACGTTTCCTTTAGATGGAAAAACTTTATATTATGTACAATGTCCTGTCTGTAAGAACAATAGAATTTTAAACAGTGGTGCAAATGTGTCGCGCATTATAAGTGATGATACATTCCGTAAACTTTGTGGTTGCACTTGTGATGTAAAACAGGTTGCAAAAAAAGTAGAGGTACCAAAAGAAGCTGAAAAACCAGCTGTGCAAAAAGAAGTAACTCCAAAACGTACAGGGAAATTACTAACAGCAGTAATTAATGGGAAAGAATTGACTGTTAAAGAGATTGCTGAAACATATGATATTAGTACGAGTACTGTTCGTCAGCGTATTAATGCTGGAAAGCCAGAGAGTGAAATTATTGCTCCGACAAAAAAGAAAAAGTAATTTCATAGGAAAACCCGTGCATATGCACGGGTTTTTTATTTTACAAGTTTACGTGTTTGTTTTAAAAAATGTCCAATTTTTTTAATGATTGGTTCGATTGAATCGCCATCTTTTAAAATATCGTATTCATTAATGTTTAATCGTAAAACAGGGCATGAATTAAAGTTATTAATCCAGTTATCGTAACGTCCATGCATCTCTTTCCAATATTCAATTGGTGTTTGCTGCTCCATGGGACGTCCTCGTTCTTGAATACGATCGACAATATCATCAAAAGAACCTTCTAGGTAAATTAATAAGTCTGGATGAGGGAAGTAAGGAGTCATGACCATAGCATCAAATAAACCTTTGTATGTTTCATAATCAGTTTCAGTCATTGTACCCTTTTCGTAATGCATTTTTGCGAAAATACCAGTGTCCTCATAGATAGAACGGTCTTGAACAAAACCGCCACCATATTCGAAAATTCTTTTTTGTTCTTTAAATCGTTCTGCTAAAAAGTACACTTGTAAGTGAAAGCTCCAGCGTGTGAAATCGGCATAGAACTTGTCCAAATATGGGTTGGAATCTACTTTTTCAAAAGATGTACGATAACCTAAAGCGTTAGCCAATGCAGTTGTCATAGTTGATTTACCGACACCTACTGTCCCAGCAATAGTGATAACTGCATCATTTGGTATATCATATTTTTGCCTTAAATTCATTGTTATTTCGACTCCTTCAAGAGAGTATTTTGAAGAGCTGATAAGATGACATTTAAATCATCAGGATTTCTTACAAAATCCATATCGTCTCCATTAAATTTCAATACTGGAATATCTGGATGGTCCTTTTTGAAAGCATCCATTGCTGTTTCGTAATCTTTTGTAAGCTGTAGCAAGTAATTTGGATCCATATTTTTTTCGAATTCTCTTCCGCGCATGGCAATTCGTTTTTGTAATGTTTCTAGGCTCGCTGTTAAATAAACGATGACATTTGGCACAGGCATATCTTGCGTAAGAATGCGATAAATTTGCATGTACTTGTCATATTGAGAATCTTTTAATGTACGGGATGCAAAAATTAAATTTTTAAATATATGATAATCTGCTACTACAGGCTTTCTTTGATTCAAATACTTTATGTTAATATCCTCTAGTTGTTTGTATCTATTACAAAGAAAGAACATCTCTGTTTGAAAACTCCATTCGTCGATGTCTTCGTAGAATTTTCCTAAAAAAGGATTTTCATCAACAATCTCTTTTAGTAAGTGGAGTTGCATGTGAGTTGAAAGTTCCTTCGCAAGTGAAGTTTTTCCAACACCAATTGGTCCTTCAACCGTGATAAATGGTACTCCGGTCACGCTGTTTCCTCCTTTCAATCAGTGATTTACCGTGACTACTAAAAACACAAAACAGAATTATTGTAGCACAAGAGGGGAGCGAGCGGACTAATTTGATATAAAAAGTTAGAAAATAGATATGTATTAATTAAATTTTATTTGGGATGACGGTACAATATTTGCCTTTAATGTGGCTTCCATTATTTTTAAAGCATGTTCATTATCTTGCTCGTTATTAGAAGCGATGCAATCCCGTGGTACATAAAGTGTATAATTTCTCATATGGGCATCATTAGCTGTAAAAAGGATGCATATGTTCCCGGCAATTCCTGTTAAAATGAGATTTTCGATTTTTAAATAACCTAATAAAGAATTCAAAGGTGTTTCATAAAAAGCAGAGTAATGTGGTTTAATAAAAATGTAATCGTCAGTATGCGGAGCAATGGCCTCGATAATATTTTTACTATACTCATTTGTACAATGGGTGATAAGTTGATCAATATCAGATCTCCAAAGTTGATAGTGATCATTGACATAAATTATTGGATAGCCTAATGATTTCATGGTGTCCTTTAATTGTAAAATGGGGTTCTTTATAATTTCACATTTCTGTGCCAGGATGGGTCCGTGGGAGAATTGAAAATCATTAATCATATCGATAATGAGTAAGGCAGTATTTTTCATATGTAATTCCCTCTCTTTCTTCTTTAGGTTGGATTGAATTTGTAAAAGTTATCCCACCTGCAAGAAATGAAAAAGTGTATTTTATTTTTGGTGAAAGGACTATATTATGGAGCGAGATATATATTTTATGGGGTTAGCAATAGAGGAAGCGAAGAAGGCGGAGGCGATACAAGAGGTACCAATTGGTGCTGTAATTGTGCTAGATGGTGAAGTGATTAGTGTCGCATATAACTTAAGAGAAACTGAACAGAGATCAATAGCTCACGCCGAACTCTTAGCTATTGATGAAGCTTGCAAAAAATTAGGGACATGGCGTTTAGAAGATGCAACGTTATATGTAACATTAGAACCTTGCCCAATGTGTGCAGGGGGAATTGTTTTATCGCGTATAAAACGGGTTGTATATGGTGCGAGCGATCCGAAAGGTGGATGTGCAGGTACGTTGATGAATCTTTTAACTGATGAGCGTTTTAATCATCAGTGTGAAGTAGTGGCTGGTGTACTTGAAGAGGAATGTGGTACGTTGTTAACGATTTTTTTTAGGGAGCTTCGTAAGAAAAGAAAAGAAGTGAAAAAACTAGAGAAAAGTAATGGTAACTAACGTATTTGCATTTTGTAAAAAAACAAGTTATACTGATAATGCCTTATCCAAGGCAACCGAATATTGGTTTTAACTTTGCCGTGCTAAGCGGGGAGGTAGCGGTGCCCTATACTCGCAATCCGCTCTAGCGAGGCTGAATCCCTTCTCGAGGTTATGCTGCTGTAAGGTCTGCCTTAAGTAAGTGGTGTTGACGTTTGGGTCCTGCGCAACGGGACCCCGTGAACCTTGTCAGGTCCGGAAGGAAGCAGCAATAAGCGGGTTTTCTCGTGTGCCGCAGGAGTGCCTGAACCGAGCTAACTGCTTGAGTAACGCTTATGGTACGTAATCGACAGAAGGTGCACGGCAGTTATATATGTATACAAAACTCACCTTTATATAAAGGTGAGTTTTTTGTATGGAAAATAACTTTTGGAATCTATAAACAGAATGGGTTATAATAAATAAGATAATAACCTTTGAGGGAGGCCGTATTTTCGTGTCATACCAAGCGTTATACCGAACATGGAGACCGCAAAAATTCGAAGATGTAGTCGGTCAAAAGCACGTGACAAAAACGTTGCAAAATGCCCTTCTTCAAGAGAAAGCTTCACATGCTTATTTGTTTTCGGGTCCGAGGGGAACAGGGAAAACGACAATTGCAAAAGTATTTGCAAAGGCAATTAACTGTGAACACGCCCCGGTAGCTGAACCTTGTAATGAATGTCCTTCTTGTTTAGGAATTACACAAGGGTCTATTTCAGATGTATTAGAAATTGATGCGGCTTCAAATAACGGTGTAGATGAAATTCGAGATATAAGAGATAAAGTAAAATATGCTCCAAGTGCTGTAGGATATAAAGTATACATTATTGATGAAGTTCACATGCTTTCTATGGGTGCCTTTAATGCGCTTTTGAAAACTTTAGAAGAGCCGCCAGGACATGTTATTTTTATTCTGGCGACAACAGAACCGCATAAAATTCCAGCTACAATTATTTCGCGTTGTCAGCGTTTTGAGTTTCGAAAGATATCAGTAAATGATATCGTTGAGAGATTATCGACGGTCGTGACAAATGAAGGTACGCAAGTAGAAGATGAAGCGTTACAAATCGTAGCGCGTGCCGCCGAAGGTGGTATGCGTGATGCGCTCAGTCTTATTGATCAAGCTATTTCTTATAGTGATGAGACGGTGACGAGTGAAGATGTTTTAGCTGTAACAGGATCTGTATCTCAGCGATATTTGGGTGACCTGGTAGAATGTATACGTGAAAATGATGTATCAAGAGCGTTACGTATTATAGATGAGATGATGAGTAAAGGGAAAGATCCAGTTCGCTTTATGGAGGATTTCATTTACTACTATCGTGATATGCTTTTATATCAAACTTCACCACAATTAGAACATATGTTGGAACGGGTAATTGTAGATGATCAATTCCGTACGTTAAGTGAAGAAATGCAACCGGAAGTAATCTATGAAATTATTCATACCCTTAGTAAGGGACAACAGGAGATGAAGTGGACAAACCATCCAAGAATATTCTTGGAAGTTGTTATGGTGCAACTGTGTCAGCAGTTTATGATGCAAGCAAACGGCGCAGATCGTTTACAAGCGATTATGAACAGGATGCAGCAGTTGGAGAAAGAGTTAGAGCAAGTTAAAAAGAATGGCGTGCCAGCTGGTGTGCAGCAGGAAGTAAGAGAGACGCGGGCAACACCAAAACCGGTACGAACAGGAAGTATGAAAATTCCTGTTGGACGTGTGAATGAAGTGTTAAAGCAAGCGAAGCGTCAAGATTTAGAACAGTTAAAAGCTGTATGGGGCGAATTATTAGGAAGGCTCAAGTCACATAACAAAGTAGCATTTGCTGTTTTATTAGAAAATAGTGAACCAGTTGCGGCTTCGGATGATACTTATGTGTTAGCATTTCAATATGAGATTCATTGCAAAATGGCTAGTGAAAATCGAGAAGCGATGGATACATTGGAACAAACCCTTTTTGAATTGTTAAGTAAAAGGTTAAATATGATTGCTATCCCAAAAAGTGAATGGGGTAAAATTCGTGAAGACTTTTTACAACGCGAAGGCGGGGATTCTGAAGAAAGCCCAGAACAAAAAGAAGATCCTCTTATAGAAGAGGCTGTAAAATTAGTAGGGCAAGAACTTATTGAAATAAAAGAGTAATAATAATGAGGAGGAATTAATTATGATGCGTGGCGGAATGGGAAATATGAATAATATGATGAAACAAATGCAAAAGATGCAAAAAGACATGGCGAAGGCGCAAGAAGAGCTTGGCGAAAAAACAGTTGAAGGTACAGCTGGCGGCGGAATGGTTACTGTTATTGCAAATGGTCATAAGCAAGTTCTTGAAGTGAAAATTAAAGAAGAAGTTGTAGATCCAGAAGATATCGAAATGTTACAAGACTTAGTATTAGCTGCAACGAATGATGCACTTAAAAAGGTTGATGAACTTTCAAACTCTACAATGGGCAAATTTACAAAAGGCATGAACTTACCAGGTGGAATGTTCTAGGAGGATATTGATATATGCATTATCCAGAACCGATATCAAAATTAATTGATAGTTTTATGAAGTTGCCAGGAATCGGACCGAAAACAGCGGTTCGATTGGCATTCTTCGTGTTAGATATGAAAGAGGATGATGTACTAGGTTTTGCGAAAGCACTTGTGAATGCAAAGCGAGATTTAGCGTATTGTTCTGTATGCGGACATATCACTGACCGCGATCCTTGTTATATTTGTGACGATTCGCATAGGGATCAATCGGTTGTTTGTGTAGTACAAGAGCCGAAAGATGTAATTGCGATGGAAAAAATGAAAGAATATCAAGGTGTATATCATGTTTTGCGCGGTGCCATTTCTCCAATGGAGGGAATTGGACCTGAGGATATTAATATCCCGCAGTTATTAAAGAGACTACAAGATGAAACAGTACAAGAAGTGATATTAGCAACAAACCCTAATATTGAAGGGGAAGCTACAGCGATGTACATATCCCGCCTCTTAAAGCCAACAGGGATTAAAGTAACTCGTATTGCACATGGTCTGCCAGTTGGTGGAGATTTAGAATATGCAGATGAAGTAACACTATCGAAAGCTTTAGAAGGCCGTAGAGAGATATAAGAGGAGAAGGGAAAATGTTCTTTCAAAAAAAGGGTAAGTTGCGTAAAGAGTATGACGATAAGTTAATTGTATTATTAGAAAAGGTAAAGAATGAATGGCTACGTCAGAAGAGACTGGTTGAACAAAGTGTTGAGCCGTCTCAAGATGTACTTTGTTCTTTAAAAATAGCAGAGGCGAAATATTTTTTCTTGTTAAAAGAAGCAAAACGTCGTCCTGTGAAAATGGAACAATGGTAAAAGGTCCTGCTTTTTAAAGCGGGACCTTTTGCTTTTTATCGATTTATTTGTGAGTAACAGGGCTACTTTATTTTTGGGATATAAAGAGGAGAAAGAAAAAGTGGGGATGGAATTAGTTGTATCTAATTGCTAGTGCTTAGAAGAAAGATTACTGATTAAAGGTTATAAAGATGAAGTGGTAGGAGTTATGTTATAGATGTTCTTTTTTCTTGTCTTGTCCCATACAAATGGATATGTATAGGTCATTCATAAGGAGGAAAAAATGAATTCTACAATTATTATTGTTGGCATTCTTTCTTTAGTTTTTATTTTTCTTGTTTTTGGTGTTTCTGCTAAACCAATACGTTTTATAGGGAAAGCACTCTTTCATGTCACTTTAGGTATAGCGTTACTATTTATTGTGAATGTTGCAGGGACATATTTCGATTTTCATATTCCAATTAACATGGGCACAGCTACAGTATCAAGTTTATTAGGGGTGCCAGGTGTTGCTGCATTAGTGATTATTAAGCTATATATAATGCCAAGATAAATTTATTTTGGCATTTTTTAAAAAAGCGTTGACTTATCGGTTAGTAATATGATAAATTAATAAGCGTCGTCAGGAACGAAAGAAAAAAGTTGTTGACAGATTCAAGTCAAAATGTTAAATTATAAAAGTCGCTGAAACGCGGCATTGAACTTTGAAAACTAAACGAAACAAACAACGTGAAACGTCAATTTTTATTTTTAGATGCTAGACAAACTAACTTTATTGGAGAGT
>NZ_JBFPJH010000072.1:0-14603 GCF_040838255.1 Bacillus sp. C30
ATTAAAGATGAATCGGTTGAAAATTATCTGATCCATGATAGTGGTGGAACGAGTAAAATGGGAGCAACAATCGTTACTATTTTAGCAGTTGCTAGTATTTTTTTCAGTCATTTCTTTTTTCCGACTGATCGAGATATTATACAAAAAGTACGTACAAGTTCGCTTTATGAATATCCGTTCTTTTCGATTGGTGAATCGTTTGAAAGCTATTTTCAAAATTCAGGGTGGATATATTATCGTGGTTCGGAAGGTATGGAATTAGTAGAATTTCAAGGATACAGCCCAGGGATGCCAAGACAAAAAGTTACAATTCAATTTATTGTTGATTATAAATTGAGTGAAATTGAGCCATATTCCCTTACGATTAATGGTGAATCTAAAAATGAAGAAGAGTTTTTGAAGATGATGGAAGAAATATTCAAGGTTCAAAATCCGTTTGAAATAGAGGATGGATTGCAAGTAAATGCTATTCAACAAAGCGGAGGGAAAGCAATTTCTGACCGCTTTTTTTCTTTTTATGAAAATAAATATTTAAAATAATCAGAATTTTTTGTATAATAAAATATATTATACAAGTTTTAACTTATACATATAGATTGGGGGAAGGAAGAATGAAGAGAAAGGTAACAACGATTGCTGCAGTTGCATTATCGGCTAGTGTACTGGTTGCGGGATGTGGGAATGGGGAGAAGGCTTCGACAACGAAGAAAGAATCAAGTAAGGGAATGGCAGATAAACAAGTTTTAAATTTGCTAGAAACAGCTGAAATTCCTTCAATGGATACATCTAAATCAACAGATTCTGTATCTTTCCGTGTATTTGTAAATGCAATGGAAGGATTATATCGTCTAGATAAAGATAATAAACCAACTCCAGGTATGGCCAAAGACGTGAAGATTAGTGAAGATAAAAAGACATATACATTTGAATTACGTGATGCAAAATGGTCAAATGGTGATCCAGTTCGAGCACAAGATTTTGTATATGCATGGCAACGTACATTAGATAAAGCAATAGCAGCAGAATATGCATTTATTTTATTTGATGTGAAAAATGCACAGAAAGTAAATAAAGGAGAAGTACCGTCGGATCAATTAGGTGTTAAAGCGAAGGATGATAAAACGTTGGTAGTAGAATTAGAGCAACCAGCACCTTATTTCCTTGAGCTTACTTCGTTCCCTACATTCTTCCCATTAAATGAAAAGTATGTAAAAGGACAAGGGGATAAATACGGATTAGAAGCAGATAAATTATTGTACAATGGACCATTTACAATGAGTGAATGGAAACATGAACAAAGTTACCAGTTAAAGAAAAACCCAAATTATTGGGATAAAGATGCTGTAAAATTACAAGAAATTAATGTGGGTATAGTAAAAGAGACAAGTACTGGGGTAAATTTATATGATAGTGATCAAGCAGACCGTGTCATTTTAAGTTCTGAGTTTGTAGACAAATATAAAAAGAATAAACCAGATGAATTTAAAACGAAGCTAGACCCACGTATGTATTTCCTACGTTTTAATCAAAAAAATGCAACGTTTAAAAATCAAAAGGTTCGTGAGGCGATTGATTTAGCGTACGATAAAAAAGGAATTGCGGATGTAATTTTGAATGATGGATCATTGCCAGCGTATTTCTTAGTACCTGAAAAGTTTACGACAGGACCAGATGGAAAAGACTTCCGTAATGTAAATAAAAATTTCCGTGACAGTAAAGATAATGCTGCGAAAGCAAAAAAACTGTGGGAAGAAGCGAAGAAAGAACTTGGTCAAGATACAATTACAGTAGAATTACTAAATGATGATAACGGTAGTCGTAAAAAAGTGGGCGACTTTATTAAAGAAGAATTAGAGAAAAACTTACCTGGTATTAAAGTGAATTTGAAGCAACAACCATATAAGCAGAAGTTAGATTTAGAAAAGAAATTTGAATATGAATTCTCATTATCTGCATGGAGTCCAGATTATCCAGACCCAATGACATATATTGATATGTTCGTTACTGGAAGCTCATTTAATGAAATGGATTATTCAAATCCGAAGTACGATGATTTAGTAGCAAAATCAAAAGGAGAACTACTAAAAGATGACGCAGCACGCTGGAAAGCACTTGCAGAAGCTGAAAAAATCTTAATTGGTCAAGATGCTGCAATCTCTCCTACGTACCAACAAAGTACAGCTTACTTAGAGAAGACGTATGTAAATGGTATTGCTAACCATACGTTCGGTGGCGACTTTAGTTATAAATGGGCATATATTACAAAGAAATAGTATAATAAAAGATGAGTGAATTTTCGCTCATCTTTTATTTGTTTAGGGAGGAACGTGGAGTGTTGAAAGGAATCAATCATCTTTGTTTTTCAGTATCAAATTTAGAAAACGCTATTATGTTTTATGAAAGAGTGCTAGAAGGAGAACTATTAGTTAAAGGGAGAAAACTTGCATATTTCAATATATGTGGAGTATGGATAGCACTGAACGAAGAGGCACATATTCCAAGAAAGGAGATTCATCAATCTTATACGCACCTCGCATTTTCTGTTGAACAAGAAGACTTTGAACGCTTACTGCAGCGATTAGAAGAAAATAAAGTTCATATTTTACAAGGAAGAGAGCGTGATGTGAGAGATTGTGAGTCTATATATTTTGTTGATCCTGATGGTCATAAATTTGAGTTTCATTCAGGGACGTTACAAGACCGTCTAAATTATTATAGAGATGAGAAACCTCATATGACATTTTACTAAGGGGGGGAAGAAGTTGCATGCGCTTGTAATTGGTGGAACAGGAATGCTAAAGAAAGTTTCTATGTGGCTTTGTGATCAAGGGTTTCATGTTTCTATTATTGGACGAGATAGTACGAAATTGAAAAATGTTAAGCAAGTGAGTTCTGTACCGGGAAATATTACGTGCCTTCCTTTAGATTATCAAAATGACGATGATGTAAAGCAATCTATTACAAATACAATTGAACAAAATGGTCCAATAACATTAGTTGTTGCCTGGATACACTCTAGTGCAAAGCATGCATTACGACTCATTTGTAATGAGGTAGAATTGTCGTCGGAAAAGTACAGTTTATTTCATATATTAGGTAGTAGTGCATCACGTACGAAGTCACAAAAAATAGGCGGGGCATTATGTAGTTATTACAGAGTTATATTAGGGTTTATTTTAGAAGATACATATGCAAGGTGGCTTACTCATGAAGAGATTGCTGACGGAGTTATAAAAGGAATTGAAAGTAAATGCACAGAATGGATTGTAGGGAGAGTAGAGCCGTGGGAATCGCGGCCAAAATGGTAAGGGGGCTGAAATGAAGACAACGGTATATGTAACAAGGCACGGTGAGACAGAATGGAATGTAGCAGGGCGGATGCAAGGACGGAAAAATTCAGCATTAACAGAGAATGGTATGATACAAGCGAAACAATTAGGGGAGCGTATGAAGGATTTACCACTCCATGCCATATATAGTAGTCCAAGCGAAAGAACGCTTCATACTGCCGAATTGATTAAAGGAGAACGCGATATTCCAATTATAGCAGATGAACATTTCTATGAAATAAATATGGGGACATGGGAAGGGCAAACAATTGCTGATTTGGAAATGCAATATCCAGAAGAAGTACATTTATTTTGGAATGAACCACATCTTTTTCAGTCAACATCAGGGGAAAACTTTGCGGCCGTTCATAAAAGAGTAATTGAAGGGATACACTTTCTTTTAGAAAAGCATAAAGGAGAAAATATTTTAATAGTTACTCATGCTGCAGCAGCGAAATTACTCGTAGGGCATTTTGCAGGTTTTGAAATTGAACATGTATGGGAAGAGCCATTTATGCATAGCGCGAGTCTTAGTGTGATTGAATTTGATGAAAACCGTGGTAAAGTAAAACAATTTGCAGATATAAGTCATTTTCAGTAAACGTAAAAAAGGTCGCAAAGCGACCTTTTTTGGTGGACATAAAAAACTAGCAATTACGTTTTTTATACCAGAAGTGATCGAATTTCTTATTTTTGCAAGATGGGAATTTATGTCCGCCTTTGCAATCATTCCATTTGTGCCCGTCATCGTGACAGTCTTTACCATGATCACAATCATCATCGCAAGAGCTACCGTGTCCGTGAGGGAAGAATTCGCATTTTTTACAGAAACTTCGTTTTGTCCAGAAAAATTTCTTTTCAAAGCGTATGCATTTTGTAACGAACGTACAATGTTTTCTGCGAGTACGTTTTGTAACTAAAACGCATTCTTTTCTACGAGTAACTTTTGTAACGAACGTCCATTTTTGAACGCGCACACGAGTGCATTTCGTAACAAACGTCCATTTTTTAACATGAGTACATTTTGTAACGAAAGTACAATGTTTTACGCGAGTACATCTTGTTCTTGGACATTTACGCCCTGTTGTACATTTACGCCCTGTTGTACATTTACACCCTGTTGTACATTTATGATGAGAGAATTTATCATCATCGCACTCAAAAGTACTTGGATCTTGGTGTAAGAAATCCTCCATACCAGCACTTTTGATTTCTTCAACAGCTTTTCTAATATCACGTTTCATAGAAATCCTCCTTATCGAGTGTTAAATTGAAAAGGTATTCTTTTTCCTTAACATGATATGAGAGATGAAGTCTTTCTGAACAGGACAAGAGTGTAATTTTATATAAATAGATGATAGCGGATGTATGGACAAGACAAGGCGCATACATTGAATGAAGAGAACTGAGAAGGGATGAGAAAACATGCTGCCTTCATATGATTTTTTTGTTCATCCAATGTACTTAGTGGAATTGAAAAAGGACATTTGGTCAGATAGCCCAGTGCCAGCAAAATTAACTTATGGAAAAAAGAAGTATGACATTGATATCGTATACCGAGGGGCTCATATTCGCGAATTTGAGAAAAAGTCTTATCATGTTATGTTTTATAAACCGAAAAAATTTCAAGGCGCGAAAGAGTTTCATTTGAATTCTGAGTTTATGGATCCGTCTCTCATACGAAATAAATTATCTTTAGATTTTTTTCATGATATTGGTGTACTTTCGCCAAAATCACAACATGTATTTATAAAAATTAATGGTCAAATTCAAGGTGTGTATTTACAGTTAGAATCAGTTGATGAAAACTTTTTGAAAAATAGAGGGTTACCGAGTGGTTCTATTTATTATGCGATAGATGATGATGCGAATTTTTCGTTAATGAGTGAGCGAGAAAAAGATGTTAAGACAGAGCTCTTTGCGGGTTATGAATTTAAATATTCGAATAAAAATAGTGAAGAACAACTGAGTGAATTTGTATTTCAAGCGAATACTTTGTCGAGGGAAGATTATGAAAAAGAAGTCGGGAAGTTTCTACATGTAGATAAATATTTACGATGGTTAGCTGGAGTTATTTTTACGCAAAACTTTGATGGTTTCGTTCATAACTATGCACTATATCATAACGATGAGACAAATTTATTTGAAGTGATACCGTGGGATTATGATGCGACTTGGGGGCGAGATGTACAAGGGAGACCACTTAATCATGAATATATTCGTATTCAAGGTTATAATACGTTAAGTGCAAGATTGTTAGATATACCTGTATTTAGAAAACAATACCGAAGTATTTTGGAAGAAATATTAGAAGAACAATTTACCGTTTCGTTTATGATGCCGAAAGTAGAAGGTTTGTGTGAATCGATTCGTCCATATTTACTACAAGATCCATATATGAAAGAAAAATTAGAAACATTTGATCAAGAAGCTGATATGATTGATGAATATATAAATAAAAGAAGGAAGTATATACAAGACCACTTACATGAATTGGATTAATTTTGAAAGAGATTGGAACATTATCAATCTCTTTTTTTGTATAATAAAGATGTATCGATTGAATTGACGTAATATTTACTTAATAAAGAATGGAGATGTGGAAACATGACGGTCAAGTGGATTGATTGGGTAAAACAAATACAATCTATAGCTCAAGCGGGTTTAACGTATTCTAAGGATGTATATGATATAGAGCGTTTCCAACAATTACGGGACATTTCAGTTTCAATGATGTCACATTACACAAAGACAGATTGGGAAGTAGTAGAGAATTTATTTGCAAGTGAGACAGGCTATCAAACACCTAAAGTTGATATACGGGCAGTTATTTTTCAAAATGAAAAACTATTATTTGTGAAAGAAAAAAGTGATAGGAAATGGGCATTGCCAGGTGGATGGGCTGATGTTGGTTATACGCCAACAGAAGTAGCTGCAAAAGAAGTTTTAGAGGAGACGGGCTATGAAGTAGATGATTTTAAGCTACTCGCTATATTTGATAAAGAAAAACATCAACCATCGCCTTCAGCAACACATGTATATAAAATTTTTATTGGCTGTAAGATTATTGGTGGCGAAAAGAAAACTAGTATTGAAACAGAAGATGTGGAGTTTTTTGATGAGAATGAATTGCCTAATTTATCGATTGCTAGAAATACAGAAGAGCAAATTAAAGAAATGTTTGCCTACATGAAAGAACCTCAAAAAGAAACATTAATAGATTAATAATGCTTATGCCGATGATATTGTTAAAATGAAGATATTGGCAGAATGCAACCTTTATGTAATAATGGGATGGTATGTGAAGAAAAAAGGAGATAGAAAAGAAAATGTTAGCAAACATAATAGATCAGTTATTGCAATTTTTTGCAAGCCTAGGTTACTTTGGAGTAGCGCTAGCTTTAATGATTGAAATTATCCCGAGTGAAATTGTACTTTCGTATGCTGGATTTTTAGTAGCGGATGGTAAAATTAGTTTTGTCGGTGCAGTTATCGCCGGAACTATTGGTGGTACTTTAGCCCAAATCTTTTTATACTGGCTTGGATATTACGGAGGGCGTCCGGTTGTAGAGAAATATGGGAAATATCTACTTATTAATAAACACCATTTAGACATAGCGGAAGGTTGGTTTAAGCGTTACGGAGCAGGAGTAATCTTTTCTGCACGCTTTATCCCAGTAGTACGTCATGCAATCTCTATTCCAGCAGGATTAGCTAAAATGCCGTTAAAACTATTTACACTATATACAGTAGTTGCGATTATTCCATGGTCAATACTATTTATATACTTAGGTGAAAAGCTTGGTGGAAATTGGCGACATATTAAAGAGTATGCATCTGATTACACACATTACATAATTATAGGGGCTGTTCTCTTTGTTGCTCTATACTTCGGTTTAAAGTATTTAAAAAAGAAAAAAGCAGCGCGTTAAAGTCAATGATTTTTCATTGGCTTTTTTTATTGTTTCAGTTCTAAAAAAAAGGAGTTGTCCATAATGTGTAATAATAAAGCGTAGCGGGGGAATGTGATGAAAGGATCACCGTTTTTACGTGGAACGATATTTTTAACGATGGCAACGATGATATCTAAAATGTTAGGGTTTATATATGTTATACCATTTACAGCAATGGTGGGTACGAGTGGGTACGTATTATATACGTATGCATACCGTCCTTATACAATTATGCTTAGTATTGCAACGATGGGATTGCCACTTGCCGTTTCAAAAATGGTTTCAAAATATGATCAACTCAATGATTATCACACTGTTAAGAGAGTGCTAAAGAGTGGTATCGTTTTTATGGTCATTATGGGCGTTATTTCTTGTTTAGCATTATATATGTTAGCACCACATTTAGCTAAACTTGTGATTGATGGAAATGATCAGTCGGGTAATAGTGTGGTAGCTGTCACACACAATATTCAAATTGTAAGTTTTGCGTTAATACTCGTTCCAGTAATGAGCTTGTTACGTGGTTTCTTTCAAGGTTTTCAATCTATGGGACCTTCTGCACTCAGTGTAGTTGTAGAGCAATTTTTTCGGGTCTTAACTATTTTGATAGGAAGCTTTGTCGTTTTATATGTTATAAAAGCTTCTGTTTCGTTGGCAGTTGGTATTTCAACGTTTGGAGCATTTATGGGAGCACTAGGTGGATTAAGTGTTTTAAGTGCGTATTATATAAGAAGGAGAAAACATTTAAAGAAAAAAGAGATTGCCAGTATACCACAAACGACGAAAACTTTTTTTTCGTTGTATAGAGAACTGTTTACATATTCTATTCCTTTCGTTGTAGTTGGATTAGCGATTCCGTTATATCAGACGATTGATACATTTACAATTAATAAGCTACTTATACAAGTAGGATATATGCAAGGAGAAGCAGAAAAGATTAATGCGATTATTGGCCTTGTTCAGATGGTTGTACTTATCCCGGTTTCTGTTGCAACAGCTTTTAGTATGTCCCTTGTACCTGAGATGACGAAAGCTTATACAGCGGGAAATGAGAAGCTACTGTATAAACACTTTACAAGGACAAATTTATTAGTGGTAGGAATTACCGTACCGGCGGCGATTGGAATGATGATTTTAGCAAAACCAGTGTATACTCTTTTATTTGGTGCTGGAAATGATCCGGAGATGGGCAGTATTATTTTGCAGTACTATGCTCCTGCTTGTATACTATTCTCACTATTTACAGTAACCGCTGCCATGTTACAAGGAATTAATCAACAACAGAAAACAGTGCTAGGATTAGTAATCGGAATAACTGTGAAGATAGTTTTAAATATTGTATTGCTACCGTATTTTGATTATGTAAGTTTTATCATTTCAACATACGCTGGCTATACGATTTCAGTCGGCTTTAACTTGTGGATGCTTTCTAAATATGTTATAAAGGCAACATAAGCTTTTTTAAAGGCAGAGAACACTCTGTCTTTTTCTATGTTTACAAGATTTTTCTTAAAAAAACGTTTTCAAAATAATTTTTCTATTGAAATTTAATCGTTTGTTTCATATGCTGAAAATAGCGGTTCAAAAACTGTTGTTTAAGTGAGGTAGATTCCCACATGTAAAAAGAATCGGGGTGATAGTATGTTAAATATTTATTTAACAGACCGAAACGGAAAACTACAAGAGATTGAGGAAATGCAAAAGGGCTGCTGGATTAATGTACTTCATCCAACAGAAGAAGAAATTCAGTATCTAGTACAAACTTTAAATGTAGACTTAGATTTCATTAAAGACCCTTTGGATGATGAAGAACGCTCTCGTATTGAAAAGGAAGACAATAATACTTTAATTATCGTGGATATTCCGACAGTCAGACATGATGAAGAAGGAAATTCAATTTATGACACGATTCCAATAGGTATGATTGTAATGCCAGATTGTTTTGTTACTATTTGCTTAGAAGAAAATCCGATTTTTGAACGCTTTATTAATCAACGTATTAAAGAATTTTATACGTTTAAAAAGACGCGCTTCGCACTTCAGCTCTTATATACAATTTCTACTTATTATTTAAGATACTTAAAGCAAATTAATCGAAAAACAATCGATTTAGAGCACCAATTAAATAAGTCGATGAAAAATAAAGAAATTTTCACATTGCTCGGCCTTGAAAAAAGTTTAGTTTATTTTACAACATCATTAAAGGCAAATAAAATTGTAATTCAAAAATTAATGCGAAACAGTACATTTTTGAAAATGTATGAAGACGATCAAGATTTACTAGAAGATGTATTAATTGAAAATAAGCAGGCTATTGAAATGGCGGAAATATATAGTCACATTTTAAGTGGAATGATGAATACATTTAGTTCGGTTATTTCTAACAATTTAAATAGTGTTATGAAACTGTTGACTTCTATTACAATCATTTTATCATTACCAACGATGGTTTCTAGTTTCTTTGGAATGAATGTAAAGGTTCCGTTTGAAGGGGAAGCACATGGTTTTGTAATTGTACTTATAATATGTGTAACATTATCTTTCACTTTAGCATTTGTTTTTTGGAAGAAACGTTACTTTTAATGATAGGAAAGCTGCGCTAGCATAGTTATAAAACTGTGCTAGTGCAGCTTTTTTTGCTAGGAAATCTCAATTTTGGAACAGAATATAACTTGTGAAATGTAATGTGTATGAAGGTTATGAATTCCATATAACTCTTGTTCAAATAATGAAATGGGGTTAAAATTACATATTGTTAATGAAAAGTTGGAGGAAATACATCATGGAATTGTTTCAATTACCGAAAGCATTCCTGCAAATGAATACAATCTTTATCTCAATATTAATCGAAGCACTTCCTTTTGTGCTAATTGGTGTATTTATTTCAGGATTCATTCAAATGTTTGTGACAGAAGATATGGTGGCAAAATGGATGCCTAAAAACCGATTTCTGTCTGTTTTATTAGCTACTTTTTTAGGTATGATGTTTCCTGGATGTGAATGTGGAATTGTTCCGATTGTAAGACGATTAATCGGAAAAGGGGTTCCACCCTATGCAGGAATTGCATTTATGTTAACTGGACCGATTATTAATCCAGTTGTATTATTTGCAACATATGTTGCTTTTGGAAGTAGTATGCACATGGTATGGTATCGTTCTATTGTAGCGATTATCGTAGCAATTATCGTTGGAATTATATTATCATTTATGTTTAAAGAACATCAATTAAGAGATGATCACTTCCCAGAAGTGAACCATAAGCGTCCGTTACGTACAAAAATGTGGGATGTATGTACACATGCTGTTGAGGAATTTTTCTCAATGGGGAAATATTTAGTGTTAGGAGCGTTAATTGCTGCTGCAGTTCAAACGTTTGTACAAACTTCAACATTGCTTGCTATTGGACAAGGTCCGTTTTCTTCATCAGCTGTAATGATGGGACTTGCTTTCATTTTATCACTTTGTTCAGAGGCGGATGCATTTATTGCTTCTTCGTTCCAAAGTACATTTTCAACAGCGTCACTTGTCGCGTTTCTCGTATATGGACCGATGGTGGATATTAAAAATATGTTTATGATGCTTGCGACATTTAAAACAAAATTTGTAATTGTTGTGACGGTTACAGTTACCCTTGTTGTTTATGCAAGCTCACTACTCATTTATGCGATGGGGTGGTAGGTTATGTTTCGAGCATATATATTATTAGGCTTTACAATTTTAATTGGACAGCTTCATATTTCCGGTAACATTACGAAGTATATAAATATGAAGTACGCCTATTTATCAAAAACTGCTGCTATTATTTTAGGTTTCTTAACGATTGTACAAATTATTATCGTTTTCCAAAAAGAGCACCAAAAGGAAAAAGAGAAACATAATTGTAGTTGTGATCATAGTCATTGTGGGCATGATCATTCGAAAGATGAGAATACATGGTGGAAAAAAGTGTTTTCTTACACGTTATTCTGTTTTCCAATCATTACAGGATTGTTTTTCCCAATTGCAACATTAGATTCCGATATTGTTAAGGCGAAGGGATTCCATTTTCCAGTAGCGCAAGCAGAAAGTAAAGATCCATTTATGACAAGACAATTTCTAAGACCTGACACGAGTATTTATTACGGGAAAGAAGGATATCGTGGTGTAATGGAAAAAGGGAAGAAAGAGTTTGTTACGAAAGATAATATCACTTTAAAAGATGAAGATTTCTTAAAGGGTATGGAGACAATTTATAATTATCCTGGTGAATTTACTGGTAAAACCCTGTCTTATAAAGGATTTGTTTTCCGAGATGATTCTTCTAAAAAGGAACAATATTTCTTATTCCGTTTCGGCATTATACATTGTGTTGCGGATTCGGGTGTATATGGTATGTTAGTTAAAAAACCAGAAGGGGTAGAGTGGAAAAATGATGATTGGATTCAGATAGAGGGAGAAATTTCAACTGAATTTTATCAGCCGTTTCATGCGAATATTCCAGTGTTAGAGGTAACGAAATGGAATAAAGTTGAACAGCCGAAAGAACAATATGTGTTTAGAGGAGCCGATTGATAAAATCGGTTCTTTTTTGTGGACTAAAAGTTCTAAAAATTGTTAATATTAAACGTGTAGTTCATGAGGTGTAGTGTATATTGGGATATTAGGGATAAATAATTAAAGGGGTGATAACAATGACTGAAGTAAAGGGTAAAACAGCTAATGAATCAAGGGTGTTTAAAACGAGTCGAGTATTTCCAACGGATTTAAATGATCATAACACGCTATTTGGTGGAAAGATATTGGCGGAGATGGATATGGTTGCTTCAATTTCAGCAACGAGACACTCGAGAATGGAATGTGTCACAGCGTCTATGGATTGGGTAGATTTCTTACATCCAGTACGTTCTTCAGATTGTGTTAGTTATGAATCTTTCGTAATTTGGACGGGAAGAACTTCTATGGAGATATTTGTGAAAGTAGTAGCAGAAGATTTAATTTCAGGTGAAAAACGTGTAGCAGCAACTTCATTCGTTACTTTTGTTGCGCTTAGTAAGGAGAATAATCCAGTTCCTGTACCGCGTGTTATCCCTGAGACAGAAGAGGAGAAAGAATTGCATCGAATTGCTGTGTTACGTGCAGAACAGCGCCATATTCGTAAGGCAGAGAGTAAGAAGGTAGCTACACTGCTAACTTTTTGATATAAAATACTTTCCTAGTGGTACTATTTTGTAATAGGTTAGGAGATTTTTGAAATGAAAAGCGGACACCTAAAAATAGGTGTCCGCTTTTATAGTTTTTTCATCCCCATATCGTACTACAATAACTGCTTAGCAGAAGCAAGCAGCACCGACGATAATTAAGAGGATAAATAATACGACTAGTAGCGCAAATCCATTACCATGTGCGAAGCCCATTGTTATTTCCTCCTTTTATTTTAAGATACAACATACAATATGCAGATGAGCTCCTGTTTGATATGGACGTATATCATGCAATGACATATTTTTTGTATGATAATGTTTTAAAAAAGGAAAGATATAGGAATAACAGTAGTTAGAGAAAGGAACGTATCCATGAAGCGCTTTTTAATTGTAATAATTTGTTTTATAGGTGTATTCATATGGATGAACGTTGATGTGGAAATGGGGAAGAAAATGGCTAGTGGATATGAATTAGAAAAAATCCGATCAGGGGATTTTCAAGTATATACGAACGGTGATGAGTTATATAAAAGTTTATTTGAGGATATAAACCGTGCAGAAAAGAATGTGTATATTCATTTTTATATTGTAGGAAAAGATGAAATAAGCCAAAAGTTCTTACAGTTATTAGAGAAAAAAGCATCTAGCGGAGTAGATGTGAAATTGTCAGTAGACCGCATTGGCGGATATAAGCTTAAGAAAAAGATAATTAATCAATTAAAAGTAAAAGGCGTGAAGTTTACATTTAGTAAAAAACCTAAATTAAAAAACTTATTTTATTCTTTGCATCAACGTAATCATAGACGCATTGTTACTATAGATGGGAAAGTTTCGTACATTGGTGGCTTCAATATCGGAAAGGAATATCTTGGACAGGATCCTAAATTTGGTCCGTGGCGTGATTATCATGTACGCATCGAAGGGAATGGAGCTACTGATATGGAACGGAAGTTTGCGGAAGATTGGCAAGAAGATACGGGAGAAAAGTTTCCTATACACCAAGAGTTACCTGTACAAGGAAATGTAAAATATCAATACGTATTTTCGAATGGAAAAGGTTTATGGAAGGAGTATGGAGCGTTTTTAAAGAAGGCAAAACATTCTTTAATTATCGCTACACCATATTTTGTACCGAGTAAAGAAATGGTGAAGGGGCTGAAAGATGCATTAAATCGTGGTGGTGTCCATGTAAAAATCCTCGTCCCATTTAAAAGTGATGCAGTATTGCTAAAACAGGCTGCCTATCCTTATTTGAAAGACATGTTAGATGCTGGAGCGGAGATTTATCAATATCGAAATGGATTTTTTCATGGGAAAGTAACAATCATCGATGAGGAAATGGTTGATATTGGTACAGCAAATTTTGATAATAGAAGTTTTTACTTAAATAACGAATCTAACTGTTTCATATATGATAAGACAGTCGTTGCTGACGTATGGAGTCGATTAAAAGAAGACTTTCATAAATCAAAACGATTTTCTGAAGAAGATTTTGAGAAAATTAGTAGATGGGATTGGTTTCTAGCAAGAATATCAAATGTTATCGCATCATATTTATAGTATAGAGATGAAATAGGAAGGGAGGCGCTTTAATGGATTGTATGAAAGAATTGATGACATATAGTTACACACTTATATATAAAGTTGGAGAATACACGAGCAAGGTTCGAGATGAAGAATTAAAAGATATTTTGCAGCATCATTTACCGTATATGTTACAAGCATATAATGAACAAGTGAATTTTCAAGAAGGAGAAAATATACAACATATAACTTGTAAACAAATGTGGCCGGAATTTACTGAAATGGATAGGGAAACAGATAATGAGTATACAGGGGATATTGGGATTGCTATTTGTTATATTTCACATTTGAAGCGATTAGCATTAAAGTTTGCTCAAGTTGCAGTGGAAGTTGCGAACCCAGAGTTTCGTTCTTTCTTGGAAAATTGTTTTGTGAAAATGAATCGTTATGCTTATAGTGTTTGGCAATATGTTGTGAAGAAGGAATATAAAATTAAACATGTATATGAAAATGAAAGTGAGAAGTTTGCGTGAAAAACTAAGACGGAATGAAAGGCGTCTTAGTTTTTTTATGTCTAATGAAAGGCTCAATTAGAAGAATTGAGACAAACCAGTTG
>NZ_JBFPJH010000073.1:0-14446 GCF_040838255.1 Bacillus sp. C30
GATTTTATCTAATAATTCACTAAACTGCGGCTTTTTTAATATAAATACTAATTTTTTTTAGGACGATTCATTTCGATATATTCCCCAATTACTCCATAATCTTTTCCGCCACGATGATCAATAGTTTCCCAACTCCCTCCTACTTCAGGAGTATTTCCCGTTACTTTATCCGTCCCTTCCAATGTAAAAAACCATTTCTTCATCATTTCAGGGTTTATCCACGCTTCAAAAATTTCTTACCATCGCTAATGTTATTTTTGAATAATTATTCATTTTAATCCTCCCCCCACTTTATATTAAAACGAATATTTGTTTACTTAAAAAACCCCCGCTCTCATAAAAGAAAGCGAGGGTTTTAATCATTTATTATTGACCTTTGTACATTGCATCAACTTGTTTTTGAAGTTCTTGACTTTCTAAGAACTCATCATACGTTGCTACCTTATCAACTACACCGTTTGGCGTTACTTCGATAATACGGTTTGCAATTGTTTGTACGAACTGATGGTCATGAGAAGTGAATAGTAATGTTCCTTTAAATGTGATTAAACCGTTGTTTAATGCTGTAATAGACTCAAGGTCTAAATGGTTCGTCGGATCATCAAGTGTTAATACGTTTGCACCGCTTAACATCATTTTAGATAACATACAACGAACTTTTTCTCCTCCAGATAAAACAGAAACATTTTTCTTTACTTCTTCACCCGAGAATAGCATACGGCCTAAGAAACCACGTAAGAAACTTTCTGACTCATCTTGTGGAGAGAACTGACGTAACCAATCAATTAAAGTGTAATCACTGTTCTCGAAGTACTCAGAGTTATCTCTTGGGAAATGAGCTTGAGATGTTGTTACACCCCATTTGAATGAACCGCTATCTGGCTCCATTTCACCCATAAGAATTTTAAATAATGTTGTCATCGCAATATCGTTACGTCCGATAAATGCAACTTTATCACCTTTATTTAAAGTGAAGTTCACATTATCTAATATTTTTTCGCCATCAATCGTTTTCGAAATACCTTCAACTGTTAATAGGTCATTTCCTACTTCACGTTCTGGTGTGAAACCAACGAACGGATAACGACGTGATGATGGTCTAATATCATCTAATGTAATTTTATCTAACAATTTTTTACGAGAAGTTGCCTGTTTCGCTTTAGATGCATTTGAGCTAAAGCGTGCAATAAAGTTTTGTAACTCTTTTACTTTTTCTTCTTTTTTCTTGTTAGAATCTTGCGTTAGTTTTAATGCTAATTGGCTTGATTCATACCAGAAGTCATAGTTACCAACGTATAATTGAATTTTACCGAAATCAAGGTCAGCCATGTGCGTACATACTTTATTTAAGAAGTGACGGTCATGGGATACAACGATAACTGTATTTTCAAAGTTCATTAAGAAGTTTTCTAACCATTGAATCGCTTTTAAGTCCAAATGGTTGGTAGGCTCATCTAGTAATAGAATGTCAGGTTGACCGAATAAAGCTTGAGCAAGTAATACTTTTACTTTCTCTGCCCCTGTTAATTCAGACATCTTTTTATCATGAATATCTTCACCAATACCTAATCCTTTTAGAAGGATTGCAGCTTCTGACTCAGCTTCCCAACCGTTTAGCTCAGCGAACTCACCTTCAAGTTCTGCAGCACGCATGCCATCTTCATCACTAAAGTCTTCTTTCATGTAAATTGCATTTTTCTCTTGCATTACTTTATAAAGACGTGTGTGACCCATCATTACTGTTTCTAGTGCAGGGAACTCTTCATATTCGAAGTGATTCTGTTTTAATACTGCTAGACGCTCACCTGGCGTAATATGTATGTCACCTGTTGATTGGTCAATTTCTCCAGATAAAATCTTTAGAAATGTTGATTTACCAGCACCGTTTGCTCCAATTAAACCGTAGCAATTACCTGGCGTGAATTTTATGTTAACATCTTCAAATAATTTGCGATCCGCGAAACGCAAACTAACGTTACTTACTGTAATCATTTGTGTCCTCCTACTAATACCGCTTATTTCAGCGTTTTCTCACCGATTGTCTTAAAAAATCGCATATTACGACTCAATTATTGTAGACTATAGCTATTATATAGTAGAAGCTGGATGAATAGCAACGGTTGATTAGCTTTCTACAACGAAATCGAATAGTTTTTATCCATTCCCCTAGCTATTTTTTGTATATCATCGACCTCTTTCTAATATCCCTATTCGCTTCTCATTCTGTAATACATTGAATCATTTTTTCATTTCATATTTTATATACAAAAAACCTGTAGAGAAAACATTCCCTACAGGTTTTTCTTATTTCGTATTCATTATTTTCTCTTTATAACTCTTCAATTTACTCGTCAATCCTATTAAAGCAGGTAACAATATCGGCATTACAATTAAAGCTAATAGTAAAAGAGCAACGCCAACAACGGATGCTACTTGTATAAGTGTCAATACTCCTGAAGGAATTAACGCTGCAAATGTCCCTCCTAAAATAAGTGCCGCTGATAATACGACTCCTCCTATGTGACGAGATGCATTTACAATTTTCGTTACTGAATCCCCTTCTAGCTCATTGTATCGCATCATAACGAAGATGCTATAATCCACTCCTAAAGCGACAATCATAATGAAGCTAAAGAATGGAACATTCCAGCTTAATGACCCTACGTTTAATACATGTGCACTAATTTGTTCACTTATACCAAGTGATGCAAAGTACGCTAAAATTAACGACCCAATAATAAAGATTGAGTTTAAGAATGAGCGTGTAATCACGATTAATACAAGCGAAATCCCTAATAACATAATCGTAGCAGTACGTAGGAAATCTTGCCCGGTTACTTCTTTTAAATCAACGTTTCTAGCTGTTGTCCCGCCAATTGCTTTTTTCGCATCATTTAGTTCTGTTCCCTTTAACGTACCATCTATCGTTTTATTAATTTCTTGAATGATAGGCATCGCTTCTTTTGAATACGGGTTTACGTCTAAAATAATTGTCATTTTAGCAATCTTTCTATTATGTGACATGTACGTATTCAATGCTTTTTGGAAATCTTCTCCTTCTAAAACTTCTTTCGGAATATAAAATTTCTCAGAGCTTTTCGACTCATTTAACTCTCCTAAATATTTTTGAGCGTCACCTAGACCGTTACTTACTTTTCCTAACCCCTCTGTACTTTTAGATAAACCTGATTGCAATTGCCCCATCTTTTCTTGTAAATCTTTCAGTCCAGTTAATAACTGTCCTTGCCCATCGTTTATTTTCATTAATCCAGATTGTAAGTCAGCCGATTTGTTCGAAATTTGTTTTGAACCTGTAGCTCCTTCGTTCAATCCATTTTTCAGTTCAGCAGCTCCTTTTTGTAGTTGCGTTACTCCATTGTTCATTTCCTTTAAACCATTATCTACTTTTAATAATGATTGATTTGCTTCTTTAAATGAACTCATCGCTGCTTTGTGCTGCGTCGCTAATTGATTTAATTCATTTGAAAGAACACTCAATTGCTTCTGAGCTTCTTTTGCAATTCCTAATGTTTGCTGCACATTAGGATCATTTGCTAATTCTGGTTTTGTTTGAATGAAATTGTTCATTAACGTTTCAATTTGTTCATATCCTTTTTTCGCACCATCAATCGCTTGAGAAATACTTCCGAAATATTGATCGTACGAACTTAAACCTTTTTCTAACTGAGCATAACCAGCATGAAGCTGCGAAGTTGCATTTGACAGGGCATTGATATTTCCGTTTAATGATGCTAGCCCATCCTCTATTTGCTTCGCTCCTTGTGCTCCATTGTTTATTCCATTCGATAATTGATTTAAAGCTGTCCCTAATGCTGATACGCCATTTTTCGCTTCATTTGTTCCATCAATTAACTTTTGAACATTTGCAAGACTATTTGAGTCATTACTACCCATTTTATCTTTCGCATCAGTTAATCCTTCATTAATTTCTTTTATGCCACCATTTGCATTTCCTAAGCCTGTATTCAATTCTCCAGCTTGTTTATTTATATATAATTCTTTAATCTTATCTCCAGTTGGACGCGTCGGTGAATATACTTCTGAGACTCCTTTAACTTTCGAGATTTTATCAGTAAGTTCATCTAAAGTTTGTAAAGAATTCGCCTCATCTAACTTTTTATCCGATTGAATGACTAACGTACTTGGTGAAGAAAAACCAGGCGGAAAATGCTCTTCTATTACGTTAATCCCCATTTTTGATTCATATTTATTATCCACTTCAAATAAATCATTGTAATTAAGCGTGTTAGAATATTTTAATACGAATGGAATCGATATCACGAATACGATAATTAAAGCGATAAATGGTCTTGCTACTGAATTTTTCGCAAAGAATCCCCATAAACGACTATCCTCATGTCCTTTAAATGTTTTAACTGGATAAAACATTCCTTTTCCTAAAAGCACCATGAAAAATGGATTTAAAGTGGTTAATACGAGTAGTAGTACTGCGACACCAATTGCTACCGCTGAAGTAGATTGATATAATTTAAAACTTGCTAAAGCAAGAGATGCAAAGCCAATTAGTACTGCTATCCCGCTATATAAAACGGTTTTACCTGCCGATTTAAACGTTTCTTTCGTAGCTAAATATGCATTTTCTTGTTTACTTAATTCTTCTTTAAATCTCGTATATAATAAAATGTTATAGTCTGTTCCTACTCCAAACAGGACGACAACTACAAACACTTGCGTAAAGTTTGAAAACGGAAAATTAAATTGATCAACAAGATGGGCAATAATCCCCATTGAAATTAAATACGAAACACCAACTGTAAGAAGAGAAATAATCGGAACAACTGGTGAACGGAATACAATGATTAATACTACAAGAATGAAAATGATCGAAATAACTTCTGTCTTTTTCACGCCCTCTTGAGAGGATGTAAGAAAATCACCCGCTATTAAATCACTTCCTGTTAAGTACGTTGTAACTCCTTTCGTTTGTACTTTTTTATGAAGATTATTTACAATTTTTGGTATTTTACCATGTTTTTTATCTACCGATATTTGCGTTAAAATAGTCGTATTATCTTTAGAAACTAATTGTTTCTCCAGTTCTTTATTATCTAAATGTGAAACGACTTCCTTAATTCCTAATTGCTCTTTTTCATTTTGCAGGGCATTGATCGTTTTCGTTATTTCCTCTTTTTGCTCATTTGTTAAAGCCTTCTTACTTCCACTATTAAAGACAGCTATAATTTCATACTTTTCAGCCCCTTCTTTATCCATCTCCTTTATCATCTTGTCAGCAATACTGCTTTGTTCTGTATTAGGAATCGTGATTTGCCCTTTTTCCTTCACTAACTGATCCATATTAGGCATCGTTACGATCATTGCAATAGTAATAACTATCCATAATAGAAAAGATAAACTTCTCCAACTTTTTAGCTTGCTCATTTGAATCATCTCCTGTTTTTGAAAATATCATTTCGGAATGAACGTTCATTCCTATTATCCTATTAAATTATTTTTCAATTCTATTAAATCACTCCTTGCGGAATGAATATTCATTCCTTTAATTGTACAGATATATCATCTCCTGTAATCGTTTTTTATATTTATTTAGGAATGAATGTTCATTCCTGTCCTTATAAAGCTATAGAATCAAATGATTCTAATAGCATTCCAAGAGCTTTCTTCCAATTCTTTTACTAATTCTTTTGAGTATTCTAACTGCCCTGTCGCCATTACTTTTATTAATTTTTCAAGCGGTTGATATACAATAATAATTAAAGCAATTATAGGCAATGGACGAAGAAAACCTTTTTCGATTCCATCTTCAATAATATTCATAAAGAAGCCTATAAAATCGTCAAATATTTTCTTACTCTGTTCATCAAGAAAATAACTATCACAGTGCGAATTTGTAAAAAGAAAAGCATCCACATTGTTTCTCGCAAATTCAAATAAACGGTTATACGTATGACTAAACTGTTCTCGAATATTTGCTTCAACAGGAAAATCAGTTTTTATTGTTTCAGATAGCTGTAGCATGCTTTTTGAAAATAATGAGTTAACGAGTGCCTCTTTATTTTCAAAATAGCGATAAATAGTACCAGCGCCGACATTTGCTTTTTCAGCGATCATCGGAATTGTCGTACCATCGTAACCACGCTCTGCGAAAAGTTTTATAGCAGCATCAAAAATATCCTCTTGCTTATTTTTAGCCATTTTTCTCACCTCAATTTTCAGGAATGAAAATTCATTCCGTTTATAATTATAAATTACATGAATTAAAAGTCAAGGGGTTAACATTCATAATGCTTCGTTAAAAGCAGCAATGTACTATAACTAATTATAGTACATTGCTATTTACACATTAGTATGCCGCACAAAGCTTTACAAAATTAAAAGAAATCATAAATAAACGGCTTACGCACCGGCACTACATTCTCAAATGCACGTATCTCCTCTTCGCTACCGCTTATTAAGTCTATTTCATTTAATTCTAGCGGTCGCTTGTAACCAAACATAATAGTAGATAACGCATTAATATCGATTTGAATTCCATTTTCTTTTGCTGTTTCTTCTTTAACGATTGTTATTTCATTATTTTTAGGTTGAACCGTTACGTTATTCCACGGTGCAAATGAATCTGTAATATGTAAAATTACTTCTTGCTCTTCGTTGTTCCAGTTCCATTCATATTGTTTGAAAAACTGTTCTACATCTACAATTCTTCCCATGAAATATGGAGTTACTTCTGCTTTTACTCGTGGTTCTTGTAATGTGTAAAGAAGTGGTTCTGTCTCACTTAGTATCATTTCTAGATCTTTAATCATAGAATCATGTTGGCAGATGAAGTTCCAAAGACCAATTCTTGCTTCATTATGTAATGGGACAAATTCTTCTACTTTCATTTTAGAATTCTCTATTTTGTATAAAATGTAACCAGCCGCCGTTTTATTTTCATCATAGTAAACTGCCAATGTTAAATCATGATACACCGCTTGTAGCCACCATTTACGTCCGCGAACTAACATACCAGAAAATCGTTCTGCAAATGTTTCATATAGATTCTCTACTTCTTCTGGATGATTATCTTTACTAAAACGTTTCACTGTACCATTCACTTGTTTTTTAATTATTAAATCGCTCTTTGTCATCTGACATACGATTCGATTCGCACAAAGTTCCCAGCCGTATTTACGATAAAATGAAACGGCAAATGGATGTAACATCGATACACTATATCCATCTCTTTTCATAGTTTGCAGTGAATGCTGAAGTAACTCTTTTACATATCCACTTCTTCTATATTCCGGATACGTCGCTACCCCCGCAACGCCGCCCATTTTAAACTTTTCTTTTCCTATGTAAATATGAAAAGGAATTAAGTGCAACTTTGCAGCTAACTCTTCTCCTTCCATAATACCGTATATTTGATGGCTTTCCTTCATTCTTGCAATTTTCTGCTCTATCCATTCTTCATTTGCTTTATATTGAAAAGCATATTCTGATAAACGTAATGCTTCTCTAAACTTATCTTCTTTTAATTGTATAACGTTCATATATTTCTCCTCCATTCCTCGTTTGAATTATATCATAATTCAAACTATTGTAGTTCGGTAAGTGAAATTACGAGGATGTTTCAACAAAAGATATCGATTTAGAAACAATCTAACATAAAGGCTCTTTTCAACTGCTTTCTATTGGCGGCATAAGAATATTAAAAGCCTTGCGTTCTCTTGGGTTTGCGAAGCTAAGAGGTACCATTGAAAGTGATGAAACTTATGACAACGGCAACATTACGGGCATAAAAAAACCAGTTGATTGAGAGAAACTGGTTCAATAAAGGTTTTATATTGGATATTCATTCAACCAAATTAATGCTTGTTCATAATCATCGAAAAATTTTACGGATTCTTTTGTATTGGATTGTTGTAAATAATTCATTATCTCCCCTTCTTCAAGGAGAAACGCAATTGCCTTACTGTGATTCAAAATGGTTTCATTGAAGAACTTATCTTTCCATGCTTTTTGAACAGAAAAATGATCTGGCGTGTATCCTTTTCTATCCACCAACAATTTGTATTTCCGACCCTCGGAAATGAATTGCTGACAAACCTGCTCGAAGCCATTAAACCATTCATAAACATCAGCTGTATTAATCTTGCCAATTAGATGGGTAACAATTAAATCCCCTGAAACTGTTGTGCTGATATTCTGTTTACTCAACTTGGAACCATCTCCCTTAGTTACAATTATGCGTAAAAATCTCATAAAATCAATAAGGATAAAATTCTTACGTAATAAAGCAACATTATTTAAGAAAAAAGCCAACATAAAAAAGCAGATACATTGCATATCTGCTTCTCATCACTTTATTTAGCTAACGTTTGCAGTTCTTCAAAAAATGTAGGATACGATACACCTACTGCTTCTGCATCTTCAATCGTTGTTTCTCCTTCAGCTATACAGCCGGCAATCGCAAGCATCATTCCAATGCGGTGATCACCGTGACTATGTACTGTATTTCCTTTTAGCTTACATTTACCGTAAATAATCATTCCGTCGTCGGTCGCTTCAATACGAGCTCCTAGTTTCGTTAGTTCAGCAACGACTGTATCGATACGATTCGTTTCTTTCACTTTTAGCTCGTGTGCATCTTTAATGACTGTAATTCCATCTGCTTGTGTTGCCGCTAAAGCGATAATTGGGATTTCATCAATCAGTCGTGGAATGATATCTCCACCGATTTCGATTCCTTTCAGCGGCGATGTTTCAATTGTAATATTTGCAGCAGGTTCTGATGCTCCTTCGTTAATCTGCTCTACAGTAAACGTAGCGCCCATTTTCTCAAGAACATCAATAATACCTGTACGAGTCGGATTCATTCCCACATTTTGTAATAGTAGTTTACTATTTGGAATAATTGCACCTGCTACTAAGAAAAATGCCGCTGATGATACATCACCTGGCACTTGAACATCTGTTGCGGTTAACTTCTGTCCTCCTGCTAGTTTCACTGTTTTCCCCACGCGAGTTACTGTAACGCCAAACGCCTCAAGCATTCTTTCTGTATGATCGCGGGAAATATGAGGTTCTGTAACAGCTGTTACACCTTCTGCGCGAAGGCCTGCAAGTAAAATAGCTGATTTCACTTGCGCACTTGCTACCGGTGAAGTATATTCAATCGCCTTTAAATTCCCGCCTCGTATTGTGAGCGGCGTAAACGTTCCTTCTTTTCGGCCATCAATTTTTGCACCCATTTGCTTTAGTGGATTTGTTACACGTTGCATCGGTCTCTTCGCAATTGAAGCATCACCTTGCACGCAAGAAAAGAATGGTGTGTTTGCAAGTATTCCTGACATTAATCGAATCGTTGTACCAGAATTACCAACATCTAATACAGCTTTTGGCTCTTGTAAACCTTCTAATCCTGTTCCAATTACCGTAACTTCGTCTCTATTTTGTGTAATCTCTACTCCCATTTCTTTAAAACAAGAAATAGTACTTAAACAATCCGCACCAGGAAGAAATCCTTTAATTGTTGTTTTACCTTCCGCGATTGCGCCAAACATGACAGCGCGATGGGAAATTGATTTATCTCCAGGGATTGTAATTTTGCCATTCAATCCGTTATTTACAGTTTGTACTGTTTTTTCTTTCACGTTGTCACCCTCCTCATTAAATTGTTTCATACGTTTGGTATTCTTCTTTTCCGAGCGCAATTTTTGCCTGCGTTCGATCCTCTTCTCTTTGGAAACTAATTCGTAAAACTCCGAGCAATCCTTCTCGCGCTTCTAATATTTGCAAGTTCGTAATACTAATTTCTTCTTCTGCTAGAATGCTTGTGATATGGGCTAATGCCCCTACTTTATCTAAAACGTCGACGTATAAGTCGTGATAGGCAGGAATCGCCCCTCTTTTTCGAACTGGTAAAGAGTCACGATATTCTTTCGCATCTGCAAAATAACTTTGTATTTCTCCTGCATCTCCTTTAGAAACCGTCTTATATAGCTCTTCCATTTCTGAAATCCATTCTTCTAATAGTTCCAATAAATGCCCTCGATTTTGCTTTACGATATCACTCCACATTTTCGGACTACTTGATGCAATACGTGTTATATCTTTAAATCCGCCTGCCGCTAGTTGATGAATAAGCGGATTATCACCAGCATGTTTCTCAACTTGTTTTACTAATCCTGCTGCAATTAAATGTGGGAAATGACTAACTATTCCTGTTATATAATCATGTTCTTTTGTATTTAATACAAGAAAATGAGAGCCTGTTCCTTTTAACCATTCTTTCAACTCTTCTACTCGCTCATCTAATACATGATTCATCGGTGTTAAAATGTAAAATGCATTTTCAAATAAATGCGCCTTCGCACTTTCAACTCCTGTTTTGTGAGAACCTGCCATCGGATGTCCGCCGATAAATGAAACTTGCTTTGTTAATAAAGCTTCTGCTTCATTCATGATTGTCCCTTTCGTACTTCCTACATCGGTAACAATGACATCTTCTCGTAAATGAAATGATGCAAGTTTGTGTAACAACTTTTTCGTTTCTTCAACTGGAGAGGCAAATACAATTAAATTTGCCTCCTCACATGCACGCTGTAAATCTACTGCTACTTCATCAACTACATGTAATTCTTTTGCGCGCTCTACTTGCTCTTTAAATATGTCATAACCGATAATCGTTACATCGTGCTCTTTTTTAATCGCTAATGCAAGAGAGCCTCCTATTAATCCAGTACCGATTAATACTACCTTTTTACACATTTGCCTCATCTCGAGACTTACCTTTTTTATTTTCAAAGTGTTGTTTTAACACTGAAATCACTCCTTCATTTTGTTCCCTAGTTCCGATTGTAATACGGACACCATTTGGGAACGGACGAATAATAAACCCTGCATGCGCACAAGCTTCATAAATTTCCCCAGCATCATCTACCGGCAAGAAGATAAAGTTCGTTTGCGACGGATAAAATGGAATTTCATTTTCTGTACAAAAACTCTCGTATTGTTGTAATCCTTCTGTATTAACACGAACTATTTCTTCAATAAACGCTTCATCGTTAAAAGCAATCGTCGCTGCTTTTTGCGCTAATGAAGATACGTTAAATGGCAAACGTACGACATTTAATTTCTCGATTAACTCTTCCTGTCCAATCGCATAACCAACGCGGAAAGAAGCTAATCCGTACGCTTTAGAAAACGTTCTAAGTACAAGAATGTTGTTATGTTTTTCTAGAAGCGGTAATGTCTCAGGGAAATCTTTTGCTGTTACGTATTCATAGTACGCTTCATCAATGACAATTAACGTATTTTCACTAATGCTTTCAATGAATTGAGTCAATTTTCGCTCATTCACATATGTGCCTGTCGGGTTGTTCGGATTACAAATCCATACGATTTTTGTATGTTCATCAACTGCTGAAGAAATTTCATCTAGATCATATACACCGTTCTTTAAAGCAATTTCTTTCACTTCACAGCCTTCAATAATTGCATGATGACGGTACTGAGGGAATGTCGCGCCAGCAGTTACGATATTATCTCCTTTACAGAGCACTGCACGACTTATAATTTGAATGACTTCATCAAGTCCACTACCACAAAGCACTTGTTCCATTTGCACTTGTAATTTCTCTGCAATTGTTTGACGGAGTACTTCAGCACCTCCGTCAGGATATAAAGCATGTTCCTGCCACGATTTTTGTAATTCTCCTAAAACACGAGGTGAACAGCCAAATGGATTTTCATTTGATGCTAACTTAACAAATGAATGATTCCCGTATACTTCTTTCATTTGCTCTGGTGATTTACCTGGTTTATACGGTTGTAATGATGATAGTTGATCTTTTACTCGCATGTTAAATCCACCTTTTCATTAAAATTCTTTTGCGTATTTGTTATGTTGCGAAATATTTTGTTTTAGTAATTCCATGCGATCTTTTCCGAATTGCTCGACTAGTGCACCGGCAAGTTCCCATGCAACGACAGCTTCAGCTACAACACCTGCTGCTGGTACTGCACAGCTATCAGATCTCTCAATACTCGCTTGGAACGCTTCTTTCGTATCAATATCTACGCTTGCTAACGGTTTATATAATGTAGGAATTGGCTTCATTACGCCTCTTACGACAATTGGCATACCTGTTGTCATACCGCCTTCTAAACCGCCGGCATTATTCGTATTTCTCGTGTATCCTTTTTCTTCATCCCATAAAATTTCATCGTGCACTTTACTTCCCGGCTGTCTTGCCGCTTCAAAACCAATTCCGATCTCAGCACCTTTAAACGCATTCACGCTCATAATAGCACCGGCAAGTTTTGCATCTAATTTGCGGTCGTAATGAACGTAGCTACCAACTCCAATTGGCATTCCTTCTGCAATGACTTCGACAATACCGCCTATAGAATCTCCGCTACTTTTCGCATCATCAATCGCATTCATCATTTCTTGTTCTACTTCTTTATCTAAACATCGAACTGGTGAATTTTCAGTTATCGTTTGAATTTCTTCAATTGATAAGTTTGAAATACGCTTCGCTTGTACCCCACCAATTTCAAGAACATGTCCTGCGATTTCCACACCTAGTTCTTTCAAAATTTGTTTCGCAACTGCACCAGCAGCAACACGAACTGTCGTTTCTCTTGCAGAAGAGCGCTCTAATACGTTTCTTATATCACGATGGCCGTATTTAATTGCCCCGTTTAAATCCGCATGTCCTGGACGTGGTTTCGTTATAGTACGTTTCATTTCTTTACTTTCTTGCTCCGAAATTGGTTCAGCACCCATTACTTTCGTCCAATGTTTGAAATCATCATTTTTTACGATTAACGTAATTGGTGAACCAAGTGTCATTCCGTGACGTACACCACTTGCAATTTCAACTGTATCTGTTTCAATTTGCATGCGTCTTCCGCGCCCATGCCCTTTTTGTCTTCTTAATAATTCTTTATTAATATGTTCCGCTGTTAATGTTAAACCTGCTGGTACACCTTCTAAAATAACTGTTAACTGCGGCCCATGTGATTCTCCAGCTGTAATGTATCTCATTTCTCTTGCCCCTTTACTATTTTTTTGTACAAAAAAGTCCCTACTGAGCGCTCAGTAGGGACGATGTTTATCGCGGTACCACCCTAGTTGTAGACTTCTTTCGTCTACCTCTCTTCTTCTTTAACGATCGTTTGACCGTCTTTCTCTCCAAAAGTTGGCGGGAAAGATGCTCCAAGGCTGTAATTCATGCTTACCTTTGTACTGATTCACACCGGCCATCAGCTCTCTTTAACAGTGAGATAAGCACTACTGTTTCCTCTTCAGTGCATTTATGATATGGAATTAAGATAATTTATTTTTGAAACCTTTTAACTCATCCATGAATCTATGGAATTCTGGAATATCCATTTGTTGCGCAGAATCTGATAACGCAACTGCTGGGTCTGGATGAACTTCAGCCATTACTGCATCTGCTCCAATAGCAAGTGCTGCTTTCGCTGTTGGTAATAGTAAATCTCTACGTCCAGTTGAATGTGTTACGTCAACGATAACTGGTAAATGTGTTTCTTTCTTTAAAATCGGTACTGCTGAAATATCTAATGTGTTACGTGTCGCTCTCTCGTATGTGCGAATACCGCGCTCACAAAGAATAATTTGGTCATTACCTTGTGCAATAATGTATTCCGCTGCATTAATGAACTCATCAATTGTTGCTGCTAATCCACGTTTTAGTAATACTGGCTTATTAACCTTACCTACAGCTCGTAGTAAATCAAAGTTTTGCATGTTACGTGCACCAACTTGAATTACATCAACGTAGTCTAGCGCCATTTCCACATCGTTCGGATTTAAAATTTCACTAATAATCGCTAAGTCGAACTCATCTGCTACTTGGCGTAAAATTTGTAAACCTTCTACTCCTAAACCTTGGAAATCGTATGGAGATGTTCTCGGTTTGAAAGCACCACCGCGCATTAATTTTAAGCCTTGGTCTTTCATAGCTTGCCCTACTTGGCGAACTTGCTCTAAACTTTCTACCGCACAAGGTCCCATGATGAACGTTTGTGTTCCGTTTCCAATCAATTCACCTTTAACATTAACAATTGTATTTTCTTTTTTCTTTTTACGTGAAACTAGTAATGCTTTACGGTTATCATCTTCTTGTAATTCTAAGCTTGCTTTGAAAATCGTTTTGAAAATATGTTGAATCGTTGACGTTTCGAATGGTCCTTCGTTATGCTCTGCAAGCATATCAAGTACTTCACGCTCACGTACTGGATCAAAGCGTTTCGTACCTTGTACTTGTTTTTGCTCCCCAATCTTTTGAACGATTTCACCGCGTTTGTTTAATAGGTGTAATAATTGTAAGTTAATTTCATCTACCTGTTTACGTAATTGATCTAATTCATGATTTGCCATTTGGAAATCCTCCTCTAATGTTTTAAAAGTATAGTAAGAGAATGAAAA
>NZ_JBFPJH010000074.1:0-14292 GCF_040838255.1 Bacillus sp. C30
ATTTATAAAATACTATCAAAACATTTAAAACTCTATATTCTCGTTTGTAAATATGAAGAAACTATTTTTCGACATTCAGAAAAAACGGGTTTACTAGGGAAAAAATGAGCATGCCGAAAATATTCGACATGCTCACAAAACCATTTATATTTCATGTAAATTATATAAGGATATTAATAACAAAAACTTGAGGTAACATTATCTCAAGCCTTCTTACTTCTCATTTCGCTTCTCATCATTCAGCTTTTTAATATTCGTAATTAACTGTACCATCTCTTCTTTTGCATCTGGATACGTCTCATTCCAATGTTTCACTAAAGCTGGCATCGTCTTAGCCATATAAGAATAAAGTGCCCATTTCTGTACCTGCTCTTTTCGCTCTTCGTTGCTCTCTCCAAGTAATAGTTCCGTGTATTTCTCTAGCAAGCCATCAAACTGCTCATTAAACTTTTCACTCATCTTATTTTCCTCCTATATGAAAAAAGCAGCGAAGATCGCTGCTTTTTCTTATAATTTTGATTGAACAGAGTTTAATTTCTTCTCCATCGTACTTACTTTATCACGGCGATCATCGATACGAATTGTTGTCGCAACGCGCTGTGCACCTTTCGTGTATGGAACTTCATGCATTTGTTGAATGACTTCTAAAATGACAGGAAGATCTCCTTCAATTACTGTATTCATCGGTGTTAATTGATACTTCACGCGATCAGCATTTTTCTCTAGTACCTTTTGTACTTCTGCTACATATTCACTAACACTTGGATTACCTGTTCCTACTGGAATAATCGATACATCAACAATTGCCATAATAATCTTCCTCCTATTACTGCTTCTTATATATCCATTGTCTATTTTACCGAAATTCTCATCATTTTACTAATACGTTACTCTTCTACTTTAAACTGCTCAACCAATCTTTCTAAGTCCTGCATATTCTCTGTCAAACTTTCCATCGTATGAGCTACTTTTTCTAAATGATTCACTTGTGACTCAGTTGCTGCATTTACCTCTTCAGAAACAGCTGCACTCTCTTGACTCGTGCTAGCAATTGTTTGCATAACTTCTGTAATTTCTTCTTGCTCGTGACCTATGTTATTTACCTCTTCTACAATTTTTTCAACTGAGGTACTAATAGTATTTACAACTGACATAATTGTGCGGAATTCTGTCTCCGCCTCTGTCGTAACTTTATTTTGTATATCCGCAATGTCTTTCAATTTACTTACAACTTCTACAACTCGTTTTACTTCTAACTGCACATCGCTAATCATTATTGTAATCTCACCCGTTGCCTCTTTTGATTGTTCAGCTAATTTCCGAACCTCTTCAGCAACAACAGCAAAGCCCTTACCTTGCTCACCTGCACGTGCTGCTTCAATTGAAGCGTTTAAAGCCAGTAAATTCGTTTGATCCGAAAGACCTTTTATAAGTTCTACCACATTTTGAATCGATCCAACCCTTTGCTCTAACTTACCGGACGCTTCTTCCGTATGAACAACGATAGAAGATGATTGTTCTCTTGTACGAACTAAATTACGCATCGTATTTAATCCTTGCTTAGATGCCTCTTCAGCTTTGCCAGCCACTCCTTTTATTTCACCAACGGAGTTATTCATTTGTTCCACTGACTGCGCCATATTCTCGAGCTGTTCTGAAACTTCATCTACACTATTAGCAAGAGTAGACGCGCCTCCGCTCACATCATCCATTGCACCTGAAACTGCTCTACTAGCTGCTACAGTTTCATTCGTTAAATAATGCAGATTGTGAGTCGATTTCTGTACTGTCGATACACTATTTTTAATTTTACTTACCATTTCATTCATTTGCTCAACCATATCATTAAAGTGGGTCGTAAGCATACCAACCTCATCTTTACTTGTCACCTTCATTTGTAGTGTTAAATCACCTTCCGCTACTTTTTGAACGTGATTTGTTAATAGTTGTAATGGTCTTGCTAATCTTCTTGAGAATAAATATGATGCTACTATTCCAACTAATAAACTAATACACGCCATTATAATAACTGTATTTCTCGTACTACTTAACAATCCATCAATCGTTTGTTTCGGATAAAAGATTCCTATCTTCCATTTCATCGCATCAAATGACTGACTATAAACAACTACATCTTCACCTTTTAATGTAGTGACAGCATATTTTGTTACCTCTTTATTTAAACTCTTCATAAGTGGCTCTTTAGAAACATCTTTCCCTACTTTTTCTGGATAAACAAGAGCCATATTTTTATCATTTATAATAAACATTTCTCCGTCATTATTGTATTGAATATTGTGAAGCAATTTCTGAATTGTTCCGAGCGATACATCCATCGCAACAACGCCTAATACAGATCCATCTTGAGCTGTAATTGCTTTAGAAACCCCTACACTTAACTTTCCTGTCGCAATTTCATAAGAAGGTTGTCCCCAATGAACCCTTTTCACATCAGCCTCTGAATCTTTATACCACGTTCTTGTCGTTGGATCATATCCTTCTGGCACTTGCCCACCTTCAGCAAGATTGGCACTTAATGTTTTTTTATCTTTCGTACCAATATATAAATCTAAAATACCGGGATGATTCTTTTTATACTCTGCAAACTCTTTCGTTAAAAACGCTTCCTCTTCTGGAGTAACCCCATCTTGAATCATATTACGAATCATCTCACTGTTCGCGTAATACCCCATATCTTCATCAGTTCTTTGAACAAATGTCGTAAGTTGCTCTGTCACAAGGTCCATCGTATTTTGAGAATACTGGTCTAAGGAACGCACTTCCTTTTCTTTCTGTAATTGATACATAGCTGTACCTAATATTACGAACATCATAGAAATAAGTACCGAAAATACTACTGCAATTTTTAAACGTAAACTTCTCAACATATTCCCTCAAGCATCCCCTTCTCGGTAAAATTTAATCGTATTAATCACTATATTAAGTATAATAGATAAATAAGAAAGCTCAATCCATATAGTTTAAAAAATTGAAATTTATTCTCATTTCAATCAACTTACTTGTTATCTCAACACTTGTGTAAAAACAAATAGTTCATTATCCTTAACATATAATCTCATTCGTTCGGAGGGAACTATGCTACAAAAATTCGGTTTCTCACAATATGAAAGCCAAGCTTATGAAGTTGTCGTATCAAGCAATGACCCATTAGATGCAACAACTATCGTTAAACATTCAGGTGTTCCAAAAGCAAAAATATACGAAGTGTTAGCACGACTCATTGATAAAGGGATGGTAATGGATTCTGTTTCTGAAAAGAAAAAATTGTATACAGCATTACCACTCAAGCTAGCAATTGAAAAGTTAACGACAGAATTCCAATCTAATATTAAAGAACTTGAAAATAATATTTCTAAAAAATCATTTACAGATGACCGCGTTTGGAGTTTAAAAATGCAGTCTTCTATTAAAGTACAAAGTAGGCAACTTGTAGAAGATGCGAAAGAATCCATACGCATCTCCGCATGGAACGATACCCTTTTAGAATATCTTCCTTTACTAGAACAAAAAGCAAAACAAGGCGTCCAAGTCGAGTCCCTCATAGTTGGAAAAGTGGAAACTGACTTAGAAAACATGCATTTTTTAATCCCAGCTCAAGAACCTAACGCATTAGAGCGTTATTTACTACTCATCGTTGACGATAGTGAAATTTTATTTGCTGGTGTAGAGCAAGAATCATGGCAAGCGATGAAAACAATGTCACAACCTTTCGTGAAGTTCTTTACGGAGTTCTTCTATCATGACGTTGCACTTGCGAAGATTACAGAGAAGCACCATGATCTCTTTATGCAGGATGAGGAAATTAAGGAATTGTTGATGAAGTTGAGGTATTAACAAATCCAAAAATCGATTCTACCATTTGAATAGATAATATAATTTTTCATACAAAAAAAGCTGTACCAAGCGGAGTTTTACATACTCATTTGGTACAGCTCTTTTTTACGCTTTCGCTAATTTAATTTTATGTAGTTGGTTTTTCGGATGGTTTTGATTTGTAAATACAGAACGTTCATTTTACGATTTTTTTTGCTCCTTTATCTCCATCAAAAGCTCAATAATCTTCTCATTTTGCTCTACTTGTTTCTCAGAATTTTGATAGATGAAACGAATCCATCTAAATACAAAAATAATAAGAAATAATGGGACTAAAGAAATTAGAAAACCAATAATTGAAAAATTAGACTCCATATACTATCACCTCGCTATATACTCCCTTCTCCATTTCTCTACTAACCCCTGCATTTTTTTACACAAAAAAAAGAACCTATCAAACGATAGATTCTTCTTTCGTAAGCTGATTCGAGCGTCCTCTCGTAATAGAGAAAATCGCACAAAGCAGCGCCAATATAATAAAAACGCCGCCTACCCAAGCGTTATATATAACAGATGATTTTTCAATAACAACTCCGCCCACTGTTGAACCGAGCGCAATTCCTAAATGAAGTGCAGAGTTATTTAAACCTTGCTGAATACCAGCTGATTCTGGTGCAATTTCAATTAAATAGTTTTGCTGTGCTGGCGAAATTGCCCAGCTCAGCATACTCCAAAGCCCCATCATAATAATGAAGAGCGGGAATGAGAATGTCATCATCGGCAACATAAAGATTGCACATGCAAATACGATAATGATGGAAATAATACTTTTCTTCGATCCCCATTTATCAGCAAGCCAGCCGCCAAGGCCACCTCCAAGTACCGCTGCAATTCCGAAAATGAAGTAAAACACACTAATCCAATTTGCTTCAACATGCATCACATCTTTTAGAAACGGCGTTAAATATGCGTATAGCGTTAAATGACCTGTTAAAAATAAAAATGATGTTAACTGTGCACTTACAATTTTTTTATCCTTTAACGTAGCAATTTGTTCTCTTAATGATAATACCGATGTCGCTGGTACTTTCGTTAAGAACAACGAAATACAAGCAATCGCCATAACCGTTAATATTGAAATTAATACAAATGGTGCACGCCATCCATATGCATTTCCGAGCACAAGACCTAGCGGTACTCCAAGTACGAGTGATCCACTAATACCCATGAAAATGATTCCAATTGCACGCGCACGGAAATGCGGCTCTACTACACTAGAAGCAAGTGTTACCGATAGTGCAATAATAAGCGATCCACTCGCTGCACAAATTACTCTCGAGAACATTAACATCTCGTAATTCACACTAAATGCCGAAATGATATTTCCAATTAAGAAAATTGATAATGCCACAACATACAATTTCTTTCTTTCAAACTTGCCTGTTAATGCTAATAAAACTGGCCCCGATAGAGCGAATACTACTGAAAATATTGTAATAAGCTGACCAGCTGCACTAATCGACACACCTAAATCATTAGCAACTAAATCAAGCGTTCCTCCTATAATTAGCTCAACCGTTCCGACTACGAAAGCCGCAATAGCTAAAATATATACACGAAAATTCAAGCCTTTCCCCACACTTTCTCTTTTGGTTACTACCATTATAGTAACCAAAAGAGAAAGTGGACGCAAGTACAAATTTTTTTACAGCAAAAAAGCAGGCGTATAATACGCCTGCCCTTCAATCATTAAACTCCAGTTTCTTTCTTCTTATTTAAGTACCAATATACCGGAAGTCCAGTAAATACAATTCCAATTGATAAGAAGCAGCTTACCGGATCGTTAATAATCGCACTTCCAAGTACAAACAATGATCCTAAAATCGCGACGATTGGTACGATTGGGAATAACGGTACACTGTATGCACGCTCTTTATTCTTGTTACGTTTTCTTAAAATGAAGACACCTATAAATGTCATTACATAGAAAATATAAATAATGAATACGGAAATCTCGGATAGCTTATTCGGATCACTAATAATCATTAAAATAATTCCTAATATGATTTCAACAGTAATCGCATTCGCTGGTGTTTTAAATCTCGAATTTTCTTTTGCAATAAACTTAGAAAACGGAAGGTGTCCACGCTCTGCCATCGACATCGGAATACGTGGGAATGTTAAAATCTTTCCATTTAAACAACCGAAAATAGAAATGATAATACCGATACTAATAATTTTCCCGCCATATTCTCCAAGTAACATTCCCGCAGCTGTCGCCGTTGCGTTTTCTCCAAGGGCTACAATTTTCGCTGCTGGTAATACATTTAGTAACGCTAAGTTAATTAATACGTAAGCAGCTGTTACAATTAAAATCCCAACTGTCATTGCCTTCGGTAATAACTTTGTTGGATTCTTCATTTCTCCGCCAATAGAAGCAAGCAAAATCCAGCCATCATAGGCAAATAAAGTTGCTAAAATTGCCATCCCGATACTTTGATTCTCTGATATCGGTACAACTACGTTGAAGATATCACTATTCCCTTTCCAAAACCCTAGCACAACAATTAATATAATTGGAATCATCTTCCCAACTGTCGTAACCGTTTGGACGATGCCCCCATATTTTGTTCCCAAACTATTTATAACGCCTAGGAACACAACTGTTCCAATTGCGATTGGTAAATTCCAGACTTTATCTAAATAGAAAAAATTGATCATTAAAGAACTAAAATACAAACCTAACGTTCCAATAATAGCTGGTCCATAAACAATTGTTTGCATCCAGCCAGATAAATACCCCCAAAAACTTCCGTAAATCTCCTCTAAATACGTATACAACCCACCATTTTTCGGAATTTGCGCTCCAATTTCGGCTACTGTTAAACCACTTGCTAACGTCAACAGACCACCAATTACCCAAGCAAGAATAGCCATATTAGAACTCCCTGAGTAATCTAATACGCTCCCTGGTTTCATAAACACACCAGACCCAATAATAGTTCCTACTACGATAGAAAGTGCTACTGTTAAACCAATTTTGTTTTTCTCATCATGATGCATGCTGCGTATCCTCCTTCCAATTCTAGTGTGATGCAAAAATGAAATAAAAAAACACTCCTCCCTAAAAAAGGGACGAGTGTTGTATTCGTGGTTCCACCCTTGTTTCAATTAGTAAAGTGACACACTTCACCAATTTCTCAAGTCTAAATAACGGTTTTTGCCGGCATGCAATTACTAGATATCCGTTCACTGCTGCAGTTCAGAGGTGGTAATCGATTTTCCCGTATTAGGAAGCTCACAGCCAAAGGCCTCCCTCTCTGATAATCGTAAAAAACTGATCATATCCTCATCATCACTTCTTGATGTCGAATTTTGTAGTTGTTTCCCATTATATTGAATTGTTAGAAAAAATCAATATATTTTTTATATAACATAAGAAACATTTCTCTCCTTATATTATAACAGAAGTTCCGACACTTCTCTAATTCCCTAAAAATGGTATAATTCATGTAGGAGGTGTACTAATAATGATTGCTATTTTTTGTATCATCGCTACGGTTCTTTCTTTTATATTCGCTATCATGTATCGATATAAGTATCCTGGTTATAGCATTTTAGCGGTAGCTATTATAGCTGCTGCTTCCTTCTACGTATTAGGTAAATACCAATATACTGAAGTGTTTATCGGTTTTGCAATCTTCTACTGCATCTTTGGATACATACTAACAATGAAAAGAATTTCAATGAATCATTAAAAGGGACCGATTTCTGCTTACAGAAATCGGTCCTCACATTTGTCATATGTACCTTTCGGTTGCCCACACGAAAGATACTACATAGTTCAATTATTTATCATCTTTTTTCATAAAAAATTTATGATTTGGAAGATCCACATTTAAATCTGCTAATTGTTTCTTTTCCTTTTCTAGAATCGCTTTCGCTTTTTCTTTTGTCGCCTCATCTAAGTTTGCAAAGATGTCTTCATGCTTCCCTTTCTCTGGAAGATTCACACCTAGTTTTGTCAATTCTTCTTTCGCTTGCTCGCGAGTTAATTTCCCGGACTTTTCTTGCTCAAAAATGGACTTCGCTTTTTCTTTTGTCGCCTCATCTAGATTCGCGAACATATCACCGTGCTTCCCTTTCTCTGGGAATTTCACACCTAGTTCTTTCAACTTCGCTTTCGCTTGCTCACGAGTTAGTGTTCCAGACTTTTCTTGCTTCAAAATTGCTTCCGCTTTTTCTTTTGTCGCCTCATCTAAATCCGCGAACATGTCACCGTGCTTCCCTTTCTCTGGAAGCGTTACGCCTAATTCTTTCAATTTCTCTTTCACTTGCTCATGCGTTAATGCTCCGGACTTTTCTTGCTCAAAAATGGACTTCGCTTTTTCTTTTGTCGCCTCATCTAAATTCGCGAATATATCTTTGTGCTTACCTTTCTCTGGGAATTTCACGCCTAGCTTTGTTAATTCCTCATTTGCTTGTTCGCGAGTTAATTTCCCGGATTTTTCTTGCTCTAGAATCGACTTCGCTTTTTCTTTCGCCTGATCATCTAGTCCTGCAAACATTTCCTTGTGCTTACCCTTCTCTGGGAATTTCACACCTAATCCCTCTAACTGTTTCTTTGTATCATCCATAATCGTTTTTACTTTTTGTTTTGTTGCTTCATCTAAATTCTTCTTCGCAGTTCCTTTTGTAACTTGCTCAGCTGCTGGAGTATTCGTTGCCGCAAACGCTGGTATACCAGCTCCTCCTACAATTCCAAATGATAGAGCACCTGCAATTACTAAATACCCAACTGTTTTCTTCTTCATAGGAAATTTCCTCCTTCATATTTCTAAAGCATGTACACTTTCGTATACAATGCCAATAGTAATGTTGGTTTCTTAAAATTTCCTTAACGATTTAAATAAAAAATACCGCTCATCACGAGCGGCGTTTTTCTAAGCTTTTTGTAATTGTAATTCTTCACGTTCCATTACTTTTCTTAATACAATTGTTTGTGTCATTGTAAATAAGTTACCTGTAATCCAATACAGCACCAGTCCTGATGGCGCCGCAAATCCCATAAATAGAATCATTGCAGGCATCATAATTTGCTGTATTTTCAGCATTTGAACTTGTTCTCCAGGCGTTACATTTGATTGGAACACCTTCATTTGAATAAATGTTGTTAACGCTGCGATAATCGGTAATATATGATATGGATCTGCATGTCCTAGGTTCACCCATAAAAATGAAGATGTACGAATCTCTTCAGTTCGGCTAATCGCATAATACAAAGCAGAGAAAATCGGCATTTGTATAAAGATTGGCCAGCACCCAGCTAACGGATTCCAACCGCCTGATTTCATTAGTTCTGACATTTCTTTTTGATACTGCTTTTGTTTTTCAAGATCTTTACCCACATCACCGTATTTCTGTTTCAGCTTCTGTAATTCAGGTTGCATTTTTTTCATTTTCGCTTGGCTACGATATTGTGAAACAGCTAATGGAATCATTGCTGAACGAATAACGAGCGTCATGATAATGATGGCAATCCCGAAGCTAGCTCCAGGTATATGATGAGCAACAAATTGAATCATAAATGAGATTGGATATACGAAATAATGGTTCCAAATTCCCGTACTATGTGAATCAATTGTACCTGCATTACTGCAGCCAGATAAAACAAAAACAAGTAATAATGATAAACTAATGAGCCTAGCTCGGTATGATTTTAACATGTTCATTCCTCCAATGTTTCGTAATTAATTAGCGAAACATTGGTGTATACGGACCTACCTCGTCACTCTCTCCACTCGATTCTTGTCTGCGGACAGAACGAATCATTCCATATTTATAAAAAATAGAAAATAGCGGTACATTTCTTGTACCCTCTTCACACGTATCTACTAGTTTAAAAGCTCTCTGTCTACCGCTCGATGCTTGCTGACGCACAAAGCGAGACACGTTAGCAAGAAAAAAGACTTCTAATACACAAAGCGCTGTCGTTACAAACGATATATATAGAATTGCATCCTGCAATAAAAATTCCATCGCTTCACATCCTTAATAAAGTCATTTTAGCATATTCAGCAAACATTCTCTATTTCCTTTTGTTCTCAAAAGTTTTTTTGCATATTTTCTCAAAAAATTATGCTAGAAAACCAATGTATTCGCTTTCTTTAGTATATTCACACGTATCTTTGAATAGGTTTAATTTGTTAGAAATTTATAAAATTTTTGCATTATAATAAAACTATTGCCAGTTTTTGAAAAAAGCTTTATTCTCTTCTTGTAATCAAAAATGAATATGGAGATGAAACATACTATGGGTCAACTAGGAGACGCCGATTACGTTCCCGACACCGCCTTTTTATCCTTCCCAGCAGCTAAAACATTTCATTTAGAATTCATCATACAGTTAGTTGTTATTTTTATAGCTTCTATTTTGTATGCAATTTCTATGAATATGTTTTTTATCCCGCATAATATGATTAGCGGTGGGTTCGCTGGTGTAGGGATGATTATCGGTTATTTAATGCACTACAATATCGGAGCACTTATCTTTTTACTAAACATTCCGCTTCTTATTTTAAGTCACTTTTACTTAGGAAAGAAGACAACCTTTTTAACGGCATACTTTGTGGCTGTATCATCTTTAGCGATGAACATTATCCCAGTACACCAAGTTTCAGACGATATTTTACTGTCTTCTGTATTCGGTGGTGTCATCTGCGGTGCTGCCTCAGGAATCATATTCCGATTTGCTTCTTCAACAGGTGGTTTTGATGTTGTTGGATTGATTGTAGCGAAACATCGCGATGTTTCAATTGGAGCAATCATCTTTGGATTCAACTTAATCTTACTTGTTGCAGCAGGATTTATTTTCGGATGGGATATTACGCTTTATACGTTAATTAGTCGGTTTGTAGTCAGCAAAGTAATTGATGCCGTGCATACAAAACATATTAAATTAACGATAATGACAATTACAGAAAAAGGTGAGGAAATAAAAAGCTCACTATTACATCACGGCATACGTGGCGTAACAATGGTAGATGCTGTCGGCGGCTATACAAACCATAAGAAAAAAATGATTTACACTGTCGTAACTCGCTACGAGTTGGGCGAAATGAAACGTATTATCCGCCAAGTGGATAATAAAGCATTTATGAACATTACTGAAACAGTTGAAATTGTCGGCCGTTTCAAACGTATATAAAAAAGCGCAAGGAACTACAATTCCTTGCGTTTTTTATTTTTTACACTTATTACAAAATCAGATAATTCTATTATTGTATCACTAAATATGTTATAATAAAACTAGACTTACAAAAAAGAGTATATAGACTTGGAAGTTTCTCTTATTTTTATAAGCAAAAAGAAACGAGCAGTCGGGTATATTTCAGACACCATACACGTAACGGTTTAAAAAAAACCGATCATCTTAGTTATTCTTCACTGATCTTTTTATAAAAGATACGTACAACTAAAATTCACTTCAATATACTATACCTACCTTTTTGACTTCCAAATCATCTTATTACATAAGGAGATGAACATATGAATCAATATATACGATACACACTAGCTGTCCTATTTGCGATCGTCGGCGGCGTGATCTGTTTCTGGACAAACACAGAGCTTGGAGAGAATATCATTTTTAATGGAATCGAAACCCTTGTAAGCGCTTCAATTTTAGGCGGATACATTTTCTTCCTCTTCAATCCAGAAGAAAATGCTCAAAAAACAATGTTATTAACAATGATCGGAATCGTTGGTGGATGTATTTCCTACTCAATGACAAACTATACATTACCACTTCAATTAAGCTCAGCTTTCTTCCACGGTCTATGGACTTGGTTTATCGCATTCTGCCTAGCAGACGTATTCAATCTATTACAGGACACTGAAGAAGAAAATGGTCGTCAAATTGAAAGTAACTCGTAAGCTGGAAGATATTCTTCCAGCTTTTTTGTTTACTGTTCTTTCCTGTTCATACCCCATCACCAAAATAAAAAGAAGTTACCCCCACGGCAACTTCTTTCCCATATACCCCACTTAGTATTCAATTAAATATATCAACGATTTTTAAAATATATCGATCGTTTCTCCACTTATATCAGCGATTTTTTCATTATATCGACGGTTCGACACTCAAAACGCACAACATGCCTATCCCCCAAGTAACTTACTGCCGAACTCAACGATTAAAAAGATAATTAATAGGATCGCGAGTATCTTTAATGCTACATACGCCACTTTAAAAACAGCATAAATGAGCAAGACTATCAAAATAATCGATAAAATTTCCATATGTATCTCCTCCTATCTCTTTTATTCTACCTGTACTTCGTTTTTTATGAAATCGAATAAGATGACATATAAAAAAGAGGATACCTCACCCATCGTAAGATACCCTCGCCTGTAGCTGCTCAAACCATTCTCTCTCTACTTGTAAATATCCCATTCCACTCTTCTCAGCACTCTCCAATTCTTTATCAGCTTTCTTCATATAAATGCGGGAAGCTTCCATATCGTCCTCTAAATATTTAATAATTCCTTGTGTACGGTAATATCCGTTTAAATCCATTTTGGTAATGGCCTTTGCATGTTCCTTTGCTTCTTGCAGAGAAAGGCTATCCGTCTGATAAAGAGCTTTATATAAAAGATACCAACTATGAAAACTACCAACGAAAAATTTATTTTCCTTCGTTACAGATAGCTGAACAATTTGTTCTATATACGGTATCGCTCTTTCCATTCCCTTTTGATCAGCTCGGGCATAAAAGACGAGCATAAGTCCGCTCATTATCTCTCTTATACTTTTATCCTCTTTTAATTTTTCCTCACTAAGTTCTACTAATCTCTCATCCCAATCTTTCGGTCTTTTATAACTAAATAACTCACTCGATATTTGAATCGTATATAAATGCTGCTTAGCTTTTTCATCATCTTTAATTAAAATGAGAAATTGCATGCCATCACTCAGAAGCGTTCCTTTTATCGGCACAATTGTAACTGCAAAAATCACAAAGTGGAAAACGGAAAAATATAAAAGATATTGATAATAGCTCACCATGTATATGTAACCTGAAGTAATACCGAATAATAAACTCATAATTGGTCCGCCTAAAGTCATCCACGCCCATTTCTTTGAAAGGTTCGGTGTCTCTATAGAAGACGGTGCTAACATCACCACACCACCAAAGTACGCCCATAATTTATTTTCTCGAATGCGTAATTTCCCCTTTTCTTTTTGAACAGTGATAGGTCCTACTGTCATAAATTTAAAATTCAAACCACCTATCAAACCAAATACTACGTGCCCTAGCTCATGAATGGCTAACACTAATAATACAATTCCAAATACTGCCCATATATTCAACATTACTTCTAATTTCCCAGTTCGAATTACTCCGTATAAAATGGACAGAACTAGCGCCGCCGTCATGGAACCAGCTGGCCTTCTTAAAATATCCACCTTTTTCTCCCCTTAATAAATCATTTTTCTCTGCATTTCGTACATGAATTTTCCGAGATGCAATATCCAAATAAATGAGATTAAGCCAATTAATACAAAATCGATATCACTAGCCGCTGTATATATAACGGCAGCCCACCATACATATGCCAATATTGTATTCGTAAATTCATATGCTTTATATCCAGCCTCATGCACAATGTGCTTTAATCCTTCATCTGCGTTTTTCGTCCACATTTTCATAGATTCCATATATGTTACACCTTGTTCAGGATATAGCTTATTATAACGATTTTTTGTTATGAGCCCGATAACCACTACAATAGTTAAACAGACAATAGAAGCTACTAAATTCCACACTGCAAATGACACATTTGTATCCTGTAACAGTGCACGTCTACATGTAATAACTGCATATACAAACCATGCCTGCGTAACTATATCACCTACACGTAAATATATACTTATAATGCCTAATTTTCTGCCTTGTACGCTCTCTTCTTCATCGCGTGCCTCCGCTAACATACGTGTATTCTTCCAAGTGTAGTACATCATTAAGATTCCAAAAATAGTACATACACCTATAAATGTATTAGATGATAATTTTCTCGGTTCATTCGAGAGTAAATTTAAAGCTATATAAGATGTTAAAAAGCCACCCATCATACTTAATGCTATTTTCCCCACAAAATCAAATTGTTTTCTTCGTTTACTCTTCATCTTCATCGTCCTCTTCCCCCTCCACCAACATAAATATCTCCTCCACCGGCGCTCCAAAAATTTGTGCGATTTTTAGCGATAACACAATAGATGGTGCATAATCTCCGCGCTCAATTAAACTAATGGTTTGCCGTGATGAGCCAATCGCTTTCCCTAAATCCCCTTGTGATAAACGATGCTTTGCTCGAAATTCCCTCACTCGATTTTGAAGCTTCATGTCTTCCCTCTTTTTCATTTATTTAATTAAAATTGTAAATAATATCCTTATC